>DATEEE010000125.1:0-2498 GCA_035281285.1 Nitrososphaera sp. | reverse complement strand
ATTACGATCACAGTTTCAACGGCGACTGACGCGATCTCGAAAAGAACACCCAGCTCTAGTTCTGCCATTACTCTGTTCTGGAAGAACATTATGGAAGACACTTAAGCTTTCTGTTTTGAGGCAACTGAGCCAAGCGGCATTCGGCCAATTTTCGGTACTACCTCATGCCTGCCAGAAGCGCAATCCCGATGGACAGGAGCCAGACAGCACCCGGTTAATTGTTTGCTGATAATCATTCTTAAGAATCCTTAAAAGGACGATTTGAGAACTATTTAAGCAAATGACTGCAGCCCAGCAGCAGGCCCCTAGGTCGCGGCAAAAGCCCGACGAGCAGGAGGATGCTGGCTTGGACGACAGTCAGATCGATTCTAACGCAAGCGAGATGGACAACGAAGAGGAGGTTTCAAAGCTTGCAAGGATAGCGCTGATTGTGGAGATCATGGAGGAAACCCACAAGAACAAGGACTGGCTCGTCGACCAGATAAAGCAAAAGCGCCAAAAAATCGCGATAACTCCGGCCATGAACACAGTCGGAATATTAAAGATGTGCAGTTTCGATCTCATCTCCAACCTTCTGAGCTCGCTTCAGAGCAAGGAGCGCTACGACATCGATGTTACGATCCCGCCCGTTACACGTGAGTACCACTGGTTCTTCACCGACATTGTCGCGGCATCGGACCCTACCAAGACCACGATGGACCAGGCCCGGAAAATCATACTTCTTAACAGGTTGATCGAACTGACTGACAGCTTCAAGCAGCGCGACCAGGAGACGACGCTCGTGCTGCCAACTGGCGACGGCATGGCGATAGGGTTTGACGACAGCCCGGAGAAGCCGCTGAATCTCGCAATAGAGGTGCACAGGGGACTGAACAGGTACAACAGCGAGAGGGCCAAGGAGAGTAAGGTCGAGCTCCGAATCGGCCTTGACAGCGGGCCGGTGTACATCATCAAGGACCTCAACGGCAACGAAAACGTCTGGGGTCCGGGAATAATCATGGCACGCAGGGTAATGGACCTTGCAGAGAGCATGAACATACTCGCGTCGGCGAGCTTTTCAAACAACGTCAAGATGCTCAGGCCGGAGTACAGGAACATCCTGTTCCCGGCGGGCAACTACAAGATCAAGCACCACCAGGAGCCGATACTCATCTACAACATCTGGGGCAAAGACTTTGGCAGGAAAAAGCCGCCATCGCAGGACAAGACCCAGAAGAGCAAGGCGGCGGAGGAAGTCGCAAGGACAAGCAGCAGGTTCCTGTTCAACCACGTGGACCTCACAATCGACGTGAAGGACATCAAGACGATGCTGGCCCACCACACATTGATCTGGAACGTGGTCAACGTTGCCACCGAGCCAATTGACAAGATATTCTACTACCTGGACGGCGATACCCCCAGGGACTTTCCGGAGCTCAATGTCGTGGTAAGGGATGAGGAGGATAGAGAACTGGAAATCATGAGCCTGAACGTTAACAAGCCGCTGCACAAAGAGTTCTTTGTCAAGACAAAGCGGCCAATGAAGCCCGGAGAAAAGGGGAGGATACTAAAGCTAGAATACGACTGGGAGGAGCCGGAGAGGCAGTACGGCTATCGGTTCGCTTCGGACTGCAAGAAATTTTCACTCCGGATTCTGGTGCCAAAGGGAGTGCTGCTCAAGCAAAAAGTGGTCAAGGTGGATACAGAGACCGGGGACAAGACTTACGCTTCCACTCCTGCGGCGGTAAAGTACCTGCCTGATAGGACAGAGATTACCTGGGGTGGCACAAACTTTCGTGCCTATGAAGCGTACAGGTTTGACTGGTAGCTTGATGCTTGATAGGGGTCATGCTGCTAGCTAGATGTCAACGAGCCAACTAAATAACGGGACGCAGCCACCCCGATCGAGTTCGGATCAGGCTTGGTAGTTAGAGTCGCCGTCATCGCTGTCCTCGGCCCTCGCCCTGTGCTGCACAACTGCAGCTTCAATCGTTCTGGAAAATGTGGGCTGGTCCACGGGCTTTGAGATAAGGTCTTCTTCCTTGAAGCCTGGCAGCGCAGATGTAATTTCAGGCGCGGCGTCGAGGGCCGAAACGAAAAGGAACCTGATATCGGGTCTGATAGTTTTCAGCTCGATGTACAGCTGTATGCCGTTTATTGACTTCATCCTGATGTCAGAAACAACCAGGTCTATGCTCCGATGAGATTTCTTGAACTCTCTGAGTGCTACGCTCGGGTCGGAAAATGCATGCACCTTAAAGCCACACTGAGAAAGCCAGACCTCGTACGTCAGCAGCACGTCCTTATCATCGTCTATGATCATCACATTGCCCTTCGATGGAGTTCTTGCTATTACGTGATTGCTGTTATCAAATGCACCATCGGATTTCCTGTGTTTTTCAAGAATAGATTCGTTATCGCCGGATGTCAACAACGGGTTCGAATGGCCGCCCAACTCCAGGTTTTCTGCTTTCATGTTTGTCATCGCCGCCGGGTCAATCTGCTCAAGAAGGATGCTG
>DATEEE010000124.1:0-7863 GCA_035281285.1 Nitrososphaera sp. | reverse complement strand
TCCCTACGCAGGAAGTTACGCCGGATCAAACGAATTCGTAGTCGGTGCAGTGATTGCAGGCTTTGCCGTCGGCCGGCTCCTGTTTGATATTCCTGGCGGATATCTTGCCGACAGGGCCGGAATTAGCAGGACCATGCTGCTGGGCCTGGGGGTCCTAGTCGGCTCGTCGATCCTTGCAGGTGTCGCGCCCAGCTTCTGGATCCTCCTTTCAGCAAGGATCCTCGAAGGCATAGGGTCTGCCATCTATGTCAGCGCGGCGATCTCATTCGTGCTCCTTGCTTCTGATCCAACAAAGAGAGGTACCACAATGGGAACTTACCAGTCGATACTAATGACGGGTCCAATTGTCGGGCCCGTCGCCGGTGCTCCAGTGGCGGCCTACTTTGGTCTCAATGCACCGTATTTTGCGTTTGCCGCGATGATGGCCGGCGCGCTAGCGCTGGTGGCATATCTTGGCTACCGGGGCACCTTCGTCATAGGCAGCTGCAGCCTGAACCGGGATCCCGAAGAGGAGTCAAAGCGCGCCGGCATGTCCCTCTACGTGAATACTGCCGGCGTCGCGACGTTTGGGTTCGCCTTCCTGCGATCCGGAATCTATTCAACCGGAATGCCGCTGTTCGCCTACGGGAATCTGGAACTCACGCTGTTTGATGTCGGAGCTATCCTGACCGTCGCTTCGCTCGCCAACTTGGTCACTTCGTACTTTTCCGGTAGGATAACCATGATGTACGGTATGCGAAAGACCCTGTTTGCAGCAATAGTATTTTCTGCCGCACTTGTATGCATCATTCCCTTATCGTCTTCTGCGCTGGAGCTCCTCGTAATAATGACACTCGTGGGAGTGACCTCTGGATTTTTCGGTCAAACTATCGCCTGGGCGGCGGAGCAGATAGAGGACAGGGTTAGAAATGCCAACACCAAATCGTCCGACAACGACGCCAGGACAATCGGGTCTCATGTTACACGAGGGATTGGCATAAACAGGATGATTGGAGACGCAGGGCTTATCCTGGGGCCGCTATTCGTTGGATTCTTGGTGTCGCTATTTGTCGCAGACCCGATCGTGTGGTTTGTCTCATTCGGTCTGACCGGTCTGCTCCTGGGAATAATCTCGATCATAGTCCTTCGCAGTACCCACATGAGGGACCTGCTTCGCACAGATGCTACAAGATTATAGATTTAGCCTCTGTGGATGGGCTTCACTGACCTTAAATCCGACAAAACCGATCCATTAGCCGGAATTGTCTAGTCCGGAGCCGACTTATCCCGGTAAATTCCGAAGAGGAGCAAGGGGAACTGTCGATATCGTAGCGGATATTCTGCATATCTGCAAAACGTGGCAGGGCAAGACAAGCGTGATGTACCAGGCAAACCTCAGCCACGAAATGCTGAAGTTCTACATCTGGCATATGGTGGAACTGCATCTTCTTGAAGAATCAGACGACGCAAAGTTCAAGTCAACTGAAAAGGGTGACGCGTTCCTTGGCTATTATCAAAAGCTGGCCACGCTCATGGCGGGGCTTGGCGCAGCGCCGGCAGGGAGATACATCCAAAGTCGCAAGGAATAAACTTCAACTCGTGTAATGCTTTGAGCTAGCAGAGTTTGATTCAGTTACTTTTTCGCTTCAAGCTGATCGCCGGGCTTCCTCGGCATCGAGCTTACGATGGATTCTAGCTCTCCGATGATGCCCTCAACTGACTTTAGTTCAGTCAGCGGTCGCACAGTCCTCTGGACGAGCGGCATAGATGGCAACAGGAACAGCGTTTGCTGAAGCTCTTCGTTGGACGCGACTTCGAGCACGACGATCCCGCCCGGGGAGTCAGCGAACGCATACACGAATTTGAGCTTGCCCTGTTCCTTCAGCTCCTTGTATATGCTGAAAGTCTGCTCAAGCATCTTCATCTGCGCAACTGCCAGCCCGGGTTCGACGAATTCCAACCTTACCGTGTCAATCACCAAGAAAAGCATCAATTCCTAGATGACATGCGTTCGAATAAGTCTATCGCCGGGTCATACGAATAAATATTCACGACGAAACCTATTTTTGGTGTCTCCGACAGAATCCCTAAGGCGAGATCATTTCCTGATCGAAAAGATGCTCCGCGCCCTTACTGTCACGGCAGATATTCTGAAGGAAGGGCGAGCGTTACCCTCTGCCATATTGGATCAGTCCATCGAGTTTACGAAAAATTTCATGCTTGCGTGTCATCATAGCAAGGAAGAAGATACGCTGTTTCCAACACTTCATCTGGCAGGAATGCCGAAAGAAGGAGGCCCGATTGCAAGGATGATATTTGAGCATGGAATTGCAAAAGAGCTGGCCGGCAAGCTCGAAGCTTCTGCGGGCAAGTATAGGCAATCCGGGGACGCTTCAGATTTGGTTGCAGACATTAGGGCATACGTCGAGCACGTCTCATCTCATCTCACGAAGGAGAATTTCAGGCTATTCATGATGGCGGACATGGTGTTACGTGCAAAATCGGATCAGGTCGGAACGAGTCTGGCCGCGACCGAATCGGCGAGGCTCGCCGAGCTGGGCCACGACCGCGTTCATTACGAAAAGCTGGTGAGCGACATGGAAGCAGGCTTGGCCGGGAAGTAGCCCAAAGATAGAATGGGTGAAAAGTTGGAAGAAAGCCTGGATCGGTTGGTTCGACAAATCCATTCTTCAATGCTAAAGGCAAACGAATACGACGAAGGCGACCTCCTGTACCACAGAATCAATTACAAGCTCGCCGATTCCCTTGGCATCTCAGTAACCGAGGCCGAGGCTATACACGTGAAGTACCATGAAGCAAGTCCGCGCAGGATCTCGGAGGGCTTTTGCGACAGGTGTCAGAAAATCGTTACGCTCGTACCCATAATCTACGGCATTAACCGTCAGGAGCTTGAAGCGATGAAGGCGCGTGAGGCTGACGGCCGTCTCATCATCGGTGACACGGGAATAATCCGCGAAGGTGCGACGGTCGCGATGTTTGGGTGCAGGGAATGCAAAAATCCGCTCCCAAAATATGGGACCATGTGACTGCGAAAGGTTATTGACCCTGCAGTATAACGTACCTCCATGCATTCGCCCCTTACAACCGGGATTTCCTTTGCACTACTATTAGCAGTGGTTGGGGGTTCATTCGTATACGTTACCGGAAATCCGATTGAAATACGCGGCGATCCGTGGTTTGGATTCCGGGGATCTCCCCTTAGCCCTGCGCTTGCAGAGGCCGCCGGCTTGGACCGCGATCAGGGATTTCTCGTCATGATAGTCGAGGAGGACAGCCCTGCTGAAGCGGCTGGGCTGAGAGGTGGCGACAGAGTCGTTCAGGTGGAGGGCAGAGAGCTCATCGTTGGCGGCGACCTTATCATCGATATCAACGGCGATCCGGTAACGGGAGAGGAAGAGATCAGAAGGGTCCTTGATGAAAGCGAGATCGGAGACACTGTCTCTCTGGTCGTCCTGAGAGCAGGTGAAACTGTCCGGATCTCGGTCGTCCTTGGCGAAGAACCGGCATAATGTTATAGAGTAGCAACCTGCACCCAAATTGTCAAGAATTCTAGTTGCATTGGCTAAATAGCTAAAACCTTCGACTAATGCTGATTAATGGAGCAAAAGAACAGAAGCCAGCTAAAGAAAGCTTTTGACAAGTCACTTGATCTCCTTGGCGACCAGTCAAAAAGGACACTTTTGCTCTTCCTAGAAAAAGAATACAAGATATCTTTCACAGTAAGCCGCGCCCCGAAAGTGGAAGAAATCGAATCCGCACTCAAGTCAATTCTCGGGCAAGGTGCGAACCTCATTACGGATGAGCTTCACAGAAATCTGGGCCGACCGCCTGGAAAAAGGGCCGTAGCCAGCCGACACGGAAAAAGCATCGCCTGAGCGAGGAATCTGATTAATAGTCGCGCACACAAACTAATCGTGTGAAAGCAAAGATACTGACGGAGCCGCCGGGTCCAAAGGCCCGCAAGATCATTGATGTGATGGCACGGAACTGCTACGACTCTACTTTCACCTATCCCCTTGTTGTTTCAGGAGGAGAAGGGTGTTCGATATTTGACGTTGATGGCAATTCGTTTCTCGACTTTACTTCCAATATCGGCACCTGCCCGCTTGGTTACTCCCACCCTGCAATTCTTCGAGTTCTTTCTGAATTGTCCAAGAACAGTGCACACAAGATCGCAGGCCAGGACTTTTACTGCAACGAGCACGCGGACCTTTCCGAACAGGTGCGATCGATCATCCCCTCTGGCTTCAAATCCTTTTTCATAAACAGTGGCGCCGAAGCCGTCGAAAACGCACTCAAAATTGCATACCGGAAAATGTCGACAGAGACTCCGTCAAGACTTCCAGGCGTGTCATGCATCAATGCATTCCACGGGCGGACCCTGGGAGCCCTGAGCTTCACGTACAGCAAGCCCGTGCAAAAAGCCGGCTACCCTGAGCTGCCTGTCATTAGAATAAAGTTCTGCACGGACGACGCTGATTCGGAAATCGACGCGGTAGAACAGGTGCTCAAGAACAACAGAGTTGCATTCGTAATTAGCGAGGTAGTCCAGGGAGAAGGCGGGTACAATTTTGCAAGCCGGAGATTCGTCCAGAACCTGCGCAAGGCCACTGACAAATACGGCATACCACTAATCCTTGACGAAGTGCAATCGGGCATGGGCAGGACTGGGAAGTGGTGGGCCTTTGAGCACTATTCGGTGACCCCAGACATCATGAGTGCGGCAAAAGCCCTTCAGGTGGGCATGGCCGCCTACAACGAGCGTTTCGAGCCCGGAGAGCAGGGCGCGCTCTCAAGCACCTGGGGCGGAGGGAGCCGGATCGACCTTGCGGCGGGAGCTGCGACGATTCAGGCAATCAAGGCGGAAGGGCTCCTGAGCAATGCGACCGCCATGGGCGAGCGCCTGCTCAAGGGCATCCGCGATCTTGCGCAAAACCCTCAGGCCGGCATTACGGGTGCCAGAGGATTGGGACTAATGATTGGTGTTGAAGTGGAATCCAAAGAACGCAGGGACATGCTGTTAAAGAAAGCATTCAAGACTGGACTCCTACTTCTCCCGGCTGGCCAGAAGGCAATGAGGGTGATCCCTCCTCTGGTCATCACCCCCGAGGAAGTCGACGAAGGCCTGGAATTGATGGAACGGGTGTTTGTCTCTGCCTAAGGGCCCTTGTGGTGGACGACTGCGTAAAACGCGTTCTTGCCGGATTCATCGAAATTCAGGCTGGGGGTAAGAATTTTCATTACCTTTGACTTTGCACAGTCTGCGAGCTGGAATATGAAGCCCTTTGGGATTTCTAGCTTGGTATCCTGTTCTTCGCCTGTTACGGGATTCCTAAAACTCTCTAGCTGAACATCAATAATTCCTGGGATCGAGAAAGTGCTTTTCCGTCCGTCTATTTTCGTGACAATATCGACGAACTGAGGTTCCAGTACATACTTGAAAGTGGGAGCGAAAATTGCGTACGGGCCGTTTCCTCTGGCCTGGCCGGAAAAGATCGCAAGTATTGCGTCTCGCTGATCCCGAGTTGTATCCTTGGTGATGAACAGCTGGCAGGTTCCGTTCCCTTCATGGATTGCCTTAGGCCACGAGGCTGCAAACACGACATCAATACCTCTAAGATCAACGTTACCGAAATGTCCTTCAACAATGTGGAACAGATTTACCGCCCTGCAAAAGCCGTAGGTGGGAAATCCGCTAAAGTTGCAGGGGCAGCCAAAGTCGCAATTGCACGTCTCGATATAATCTGCTTTCATGTTCCATTTTGGGATCTGAGCCGAGTCAACAGTCATGGCAACCTTGAACTTTAATGATTGTTTTAAAAGTTTCTGATCGGATTCCTTTGTAAATCTAATGATCTCCTAGCGAGTCCTCCGGCTGTCCAATGAGCCGAGCGCGGAAACTGGTTCAACTGCTTACAAGTCAGGCGCATCACCCATTAGGGTGGGCGAAACATGCGATCCGTTTTCACAAGTTCAATCACTAGCCGATGATCGAGCGTCCTCGGGACACCCACGCTATGGGACATATTGCACGTCGGTTCCACCATAACAGGTGGATGAGTTGCCGCAGACAACCAAAAACAAGAATGGCGTGGCCGGCCCGGTCGTACTCATGGTCTTTGCGACAATGACCGCTGCTTGGTTTGCATACTCGATACTTTTTCCCCAAGACGTCATAACCTTTCTAGTTACCCTAATCTATTTTCCAATGGTTGGAGTCATTTGCTTCGTGCTGTACGGTCGTTTAAGAAACAGAACTTAGGCATTCCATCGGCCGCGAGCTAGGCCGGTCATGCATCAGCTGGTGCAAGACAAACCTGACAAAGCACTAGTAGGCAGCATACTCGGTCCCCAACACGTTGGATGCGATTTTCAGCTCAAGAACTTCGTTTGCGCCTTCGTAAATTGTGGTTGCTCTGGAGTCAAGGAAATGCCTGGCGACCCTTTCTGTCTTCCTGTAACCTGCGGCGCCAAATACCTGGACAGCCCTGTTTGCCGCGTCAAACGCCGCGTTGCTTGCGTGAAATTTGGCGATCGCCGCTAGAGAGTCCGCCTCTGCCCTCAAGTCAGAATACTCTCTGTTGCTTCTCACGAGCTTTGAAAGCCAGTTCCCGCCGTTATCCTTTAGCTCTTCAACATATTCGTGAAGCCGCTGCCTTACAGCGGCGGCGCGGTAGACGAGCCAGCGGCTGCTTTCCATGGCAACCTGAATTCTTGCAATGTGCTCCTGGATCAGCTGTTTTCTTGCAAGGGCTGAGCCATGCTGTGTTCGGGATTTCGAATACCTGGCGCATTCTAAGAGGCAGTCCTGCATGATGCCAACGGCGCCAGCCGCGACGCTAAGTCGTCCATCCACTAGCGCGCTTAATGCGACGCTAAGTCCCTTTCCTTCAGCCCCTAGCAGGTTTTCCTTTGGCACGACGCAGCTGTCGAAGTAAATCTCTGCATTTTTGACCGTGAGAAGTCCCATCTTGTTCTTCATTTCCTCTGTACGCAGTCCTCGTGTGTTGCCCTCGAGGATAAATGCAGATATCTTGCCAGAGTCCCTGTCCCTTGCGTAAGTGGTCATGAGCCCCGCGATAGTCCCGTTCCCTATCCAGTGCTTTTTACCCTTTAGAACGAATCCTGATCCCTTCTTTTCAAAGGTCGTCGTCATCGAGGCGGGATCGCTGCCGGCGGATGGCTCCGTGAGCGCGAATGCCATTATTCGCTTCCCGGAAACTGTGCCAGGCAGATACCTTTTCTTCTGCTCCTCGCTGCCCCAGGACTGCAGGACGAGCTGGCCAATGGAAGTGTGGACGGAAAAGAAGGTCCGCATTGATGCGCCTTCCTGGCCTATCCTCTCTATTGCAAGGGCGTACGTCAGCATGTCGTAGCCCAGACCTCCAAAGTCCGAAGAGATAGGGCAGCCTAGCATCCCTATTTTCGAAAACGCCGGAACCACTTTTTCGTTGAGCCTCTCACTCAGATAGCATTCTTGTTCGTAATCCCTGACTGATCTGCACACCCTGTCCACATTTGCAAGAAACTTCTTTTGCTGGTGGGAAAGGTCAAAGGCCATGCTTGATAAATTAGAGTATGCCGGTGGCATGACGGTTTCACATTTGTGCTGTAACTATAAAAGTCAGACGATTTCCGTGTTAATCCGTGGATTTCAGCGAATTCCAAGTAGGCCAGGAATTCAGTTCATCCTTTGTGCCAACCGAGTCCGACTTCCACGGGTACGTTGCATCCGCCCGGACAAAAAACATTCTTCACGAAAATCCCGAACTTGCGAGGAAGGAGGGTATCACTGGAATTTTGATGCCCGGACGTTACATCCTAGCGCGTGCAGAGGGTGAGATGACCCGACTGCCACGGTTT
>DATEEE010000123.1:0-2681 GCA_035281285.1 Nitrososphaera sp. | reverse complement strand
TCGATGGTATGCTTTTTCTGCTTGTCGAGCCTGGGATACTGTCGCTTCTCGTCCTCGTCCAACTTGGTCAGCTCGCCGTCAAGGCGAATTCTTGAAAAGCCCTCCTGCTTCAACTCGTCGAACAACTTTTCATACGTCCCTTTCTTTGCCTGCACAACTGGAGCCAGGATCATCGCGCTCTTGCCGCTGCAGGTCTTGACCACCGACTCGGTGATCGAGTCAGCCGACTGGCTGGCTATCTTGCGGCCGCAGTGCGGGCAGTGGGGCACCCCTATCCGCGCATATAGCAGCCTCAGGTAATCATAGATTTCAGTTACAGTGCCGACGGTAGACCTTGGATTCTTGCTCGTTGTCTTTTGCTGGATTGAAATCGCCGGCGAGAGGCCATCGATTGAATCGACGTCGGGCTTGTCCATCAGCTCCAAGAACTGCCTTGCGTATGCGGAAAGCGACTCTACATACCTCCTCTGCCCCTCCGCGTAGATGGTGTCAAACGCCAGTGTTGACTTGCCGGATCCCGAAAGCCCCGTGATCACGACAAGCTTGTTTTTCGGGATTTCAACGCTGATGTCCTTTAGGTTGTGCTGCCTAGCCCCGCGGACGATTATCGAGTGGTGCATCAGTAAACCTCCGAATACGACGGCTCGCCGAGTACCTTGCGAATTTTCGACAGCTTTTCTCTGAACATGATCGCCTTTTCGAAATCCAGCTCTTCCGCAAAGCGCTTCATTGTAGCTTCGGTTTCAACCGCCAGCCTGATCAGATCTTGGCGCGTCATTGACTTGGTCACGACCGAGACGTCTTCCGAAAAATCCCCGGCTGCCTCTGGCACGGGCTTGATAATCGACCTCGGCGTTATGCGGTTGGCAGCATTGAACTGCAGCTGGCGCATGCGTCTTCTTTCTGTTTCCTTGAGCGCCTGCTGCATCGATTGAGTGATCGTATCTGAATACATGATCACCGTCCCGTCAATGTTCCGGGCCGCCCGCCCAAAAGTCTGGATAAGGCTGGTGGCATTGCGCAAAAAGCCCTCCTTGTCAGCGTCAAGGATCGCCACAAGAGAGACCTCGGGAATGTCAAGCCCCTCCCTCAGTAGGTTTATACCAACCAGAGCGTCGAATTCGCCGAGCCGCAACTGGCGTATGAGCTCGGTCCGCTGGAGCCCTTCAATTTCAGAGTGCAGGTACCGCACGCGGACTTCGTTCTTGGCAAGGTACTCTGCAAGGTCCTCCGCCATCCTTTTGGTAAGCGTTGTGACTAGCACCCGCTGCCCTTTTGCAGCTCTCGACTTTATTTCCCGAATGACATCCTCCATTTGATTCGTTGTTGGTCTGACTTCGACTTTGGGGTCGACCAGTCCCGTCGGCCGTACCAGCTGCTCAACTATCTGAAAACTATTCTTGAGCTCATAAGGACCCGGAGTCGCGGAGACGAAAATGACATTTCGGAGATACCGTTCAAATTCTTCAAACCGCAGCGGCCTGTTGTCGTACGCGCTGGGCAGCCTAAAGCCATAGTCCACAAGCATCTTTTTGCGGGTGTGGTCGCCGTTGTACATGCCATGCAGCTGCGGGAGAGTAACGTGCGATTCGTCGATTACTAGCAGAAAGTCGTCGCCAAAAAAGTCAAGCAGGCAGTAAGGGGGCTGGCCCGGAGCCCGGCCATCGAGGTGGCGTGAATAATTCTCTATTCCCGAGCAGTAGCCCAGCTCTTGTATCATTTCCAGATCGTACTTTGTCCTTGAGGCCAAGCGCTGCCTTTCAAGCTCGGAGGGAAGTTTGGGAAGCCATTCCGCAAGCTCCTGCTTGATGGATTCAAGCGCGCTATTCCTGGAATCGTCGTCTGTGATGTAGTGCTTTGCGGGAAAGATCCTGACCGATCCTGCGTCACGAAGTTTCTTCATGCTGACATGGTCGTGGATCCCGATAGCCTCGACCTCGTCGCCGAACAATGAAATTCTGATAACGTCGTCAGAGTAGCCGGGGATGACGTCGACGGTGTCGCCCTTTACTCTGAAATTCCCCGGAACAAGAGCGGTGTCGTTTCGCTCATAGCGAGCTTCGATGAGCTTGCGGACCAGGGCCTTTCTGTCCATTTTCATTCCGCGGGTAATGGCAAGCGAGCTTGACTGCCACTCCTCCGGAGATCCTAGTGAGTAGATGCAGGACACCGTCGACACTATGATTGTCGGCTCGCCAGACATGAGCATCGCAGTGGCCTCGAGCCGCATCTTTTCTATTTTCTCGTTGACTTCAGTGTCTTTTTCAATGTAGGTGTCCGTGTGGGGGATGTAGCTTTCAGGCTGGTAGTAGTCGTAAAAACTTACGAAATAGCCGACATTGTTCTTGGGAAAAAACTCTTTGAATTCAGCAAAGAGCTGGGCCGCAAGGGTCTTATTGTGCGAAATTACTAGCGCGTTCTTGTTTGCCTTGGCGATGACGTTTGCGACTGTAAAGGTCTTGCCAGAACCCGTGACACCCAAGAGAGTCTGGCGCGAGCGAGTCTTGGCCCCTTCAGACAGCCTTGCGATTGCGTCCGGTTGGTCGCCGCTGGGCGCAAACGCGTCCTCCGCCAGTGCGAATCGAGAGGCAAGCATGAGAATGGAGAACTAGATTTCGATTCGCGCATATTATCTTAATGTCCACGCTTGGCAGATAATCCCCGATAGCAACTCTTTTCTC
>DATEEE010000122.1:0-2402 GCA_035281285.1 Nitrososphaera sp. | reverse complement strand
ATGGGAGTTGGCCTTGAGAAGGCCAATGTCATAAGGCGGACGAACGTCAAGAATGTGGAACTTGCTCCCAACAAGCATTTGCGAACTTGTTACAGATTCCTAGACACTTCAAAGTACCTCGAAGAATCCGACGTTCGTACTGCAATATCAGAACTCAAGTCTGAAGGCGCGGAGGTCATTGTAGTAAGCGAAGCTTATGGCGTGGACGACCCGAGCAACGAGCAGTACGTCATGTCAAAATGCGACCTCCCGGCCACAGCGGGGCATGAACTTACAGGGATTTACGGCCTGGAAATCCGCACCCTCACTGCGGCAATTAACTGCGGGATACTCCCAAAGGCAATTGGCACGGCCAAGTTCGTGGAATCTGCAGTAAGGAAGGAAAAGATCGAGGCTCCGGTTGTGATAATGAAAGGAGACGGAGGCGTCACGGACATGGAAACTTTTAGGAATCGGCCTATTATCACGGTCCTTTCAGGGCCTGCTGCTAGCGTCGCCGGAGCTCTTCTGCACCTTCGGGTGATAGACGGAGTGTTCATTGAAGTAGGCGGCACCTCCACCAACGTTTGCGTCATAAAAGACGGCCGGCCGGAAATCAGGTACGTAACAATAATGCAGCACCCGACATGCATCAGGTCGCTTGACGTGCGCGTGGCAGGCGTCGCTGGCGGTTCCCTGGTAAGATGGACCGGTAGAAAAATTACTGACGTCGGGCCCCGATCTGCACACATCGCCGGCCTGCCGTATTCATGTTTTGCTTCCCCAGACCAGCTCGAAGGCGGTCAGATAGTCACGTTCAGGCCGATGGATGGAGATCCATTCGACTACGTTGCCATAGAAACGGCGGGAGGCAAGCGATTCGCAATCACGACCACTTGTGCGGCCAATGCACTTGGCATTGTCCCAGAGGGAGACTATGCAAGGGCCGATCAGGCTTCGGCAAAGTTGGCGCTGTCGATTCTTGCTGGCAGGATTGGTACCAGCGCTGAGGAAGCGGCTTCGTCAATCCTAGATCTTGCTGCCAAAAAGGTGTTGTCTATCGCGGAACCCATGATCAAGGAGTACAAACTAAAGAAGGACAGAATCGTGCTGGTAGGTGGAGGTGGCGGGGCATCGGCACTCGTGCCCTACATTGCCAGAGGCCTGCAGTTGCAGCATAAGATTGCAGAGCATGCGGAAGTAATCTCTTCGATTGGAGTTGCTGCTGCCATGATCCACGAAGAGATGGAGAAAACAATTACCAACCCAAAACCCGAAGATGTGGCGGAACTGACCGAGTTAGCAAGAAAAGCCGCACTTGAAAGAGGCGCGCTACCTGAATCGCTTACCATACAGTCCGAGTACCTCAGCGAACGCTCCATACTCCGCGTGATTGCAATGGGAAATGTTTCACTCGACATCGGGACAACTAACGCCCAGGAGTTGAGCGATCAGGAGGCACACGTGCTTGCGTGCGAGCTTTTCGGGATCACCCAGGGAGTACAACGGATTTTCGACATGAAGAACTACCACATCTTTGCATGCGAAGTGAACAAGAAGCGATTGTTCCTCAAAGCACGGAAACAGCCGGTTCTTGTCTTGGACAAATTCGGCAGGGTAAGGCTTTCGGTCGACAACGCCGCTATTATCAACGGATCTCCGGATGAGGTTGCAGACAGCATTGACTCGCTGTTGCACAAGCACGGTTCTGACAGCTCGGATCTTGCGCCGCAAGTCCACATTCTTGACGGCGTGAAGCTCATGGACTTTTCGAGCCTGACGGCACCGGAGCACGTTTCAAAGGCTGTCCGGGATGAGCTCAAGAAGGCATCGGTTGCGCAGGTCGCAGCCATTGTAAAGTTAGGATAGCAACATGAAAAAGTACGTCACCGTAGAATGCACCAGCTTGGGAATTTCCAGATGCGTCGAATCGGTAAGAAATGGGGGGGTCATAGTGTTTCCCACAGACACCGTCTATGGCTTGGGATGCGATCCGTACAACGAAGCGGCCGTAACGCGCGTATTCGCGTTGAAATCCAGGGCGGAGCAAAAACCCTTACCTGTTCTGGTCGGTTCCCTGGACGATGCCTCAAGGCTAGTAGATCTCGGACCATGCGGACTCGAACTCGCGCGCAAGTACTGGCCCGGAAAGCTGACGATCGTAGCACCTTTGGTGGACGATTCGATTTCTCCGAGAATTACAGGGGGGACTGGCAAACTCGGCGTACGGATTCCTTCCAATGTCTGCTCATGCGGGCTTCTCAAGGAATGCCGATTTCTCGTCGGAACCAGTGCGAATATTTCGGGAGAGCCTGCTTGCATCGACGCAGCCAGCGTCGCAAGGTCAGGGCTCGATGGCTTTGATATACTGATTGATGGTGGCAGAACCGGAGGCGGAGAATCTACGATATTTGACATTACTA
>DATEEE010000121.1:0-4915 GCA_035281285.1 Nitrososphaera sp. | reverse complement strand
CAACTTTATCGAAAACCAGAAAAAGAAAATCCTCGACAGGCTTCACAAGCGTCTCGAGTACGAAGAATCCACTGAGTTTTACCACTGCGGCAACCACGACTGTCCCCGCGTGAAATTCGATGCTGCTGTGGAGCTCTTTTTTAAATGCCCCAACTGCAAGGGCCCGCTCAACATGGTCGACAACGCCAAGGTAAAGGAAGCACTTCGCTACAAGATAGACCAGCTTACAACCGACATTGCAAAGAAATAGGGCTGAATACTAGCGATACTTCTGGACAACTTCCCGCGAATGAGTTGAGCAGCGTTGAAAATAATTATCGCCGTAATTATTGTCGCCACGCTCTCAGCCGGCGTTGCGGCATACGGATGGCAGTCGCCGCCGATGGCAAGTTTTGATTCGGACCTGCATCAATTCCTGCAGCGGACGAATTCCTCGCTCCTTTTCATCTCCAGGTTGCAGGACACAGAAGTGGCGGCAAAGCATTTCGAGGAATACTCGCTCGGATTGTCCAACGCGGCTCTATACAAGTATCTTCAGTCCGTGGACGAAGCGGATCAGCGTACTCCGGCCCCAGGAAACGAGGCTCAGGTCGCCAGCACCGAAGTGGTGATAAGTAGTAGCGAGACCCGCGCAATTAAGAAGCAAATCTCGCCTGCACTACAGGAGGGCACAACGGACTTTGACGTTTACGCCGACGACATCGAGGTGAACGGCAGGCTGTATTCGCTTGTTCTGATGGTCCCGAAATAAAATTCGAACTGCCGGCTACGGGGCGGCCCGGTTTTCTGCAGCGGCACAAGAAGAGCCTTCGCAGCCTTCGAGCTCGGTGCGCCACAGGTCAAGGGCTGCAATCTTGTTCTTCCAAGGAAGCACACCCTTTGCGTTCTTCAGCTGGTACGGGTCCTTCACTAGGTCATAGACTTCGAGGGCGCCGTTGCTGTGGCGGACATAGATGTAGTCGTCAGCCCTCACCGCGGTGTACTTTAGCCCCTCGACAAGGAAGCCGTTGCGCCACGGGATGCCGGGATTCTCAATGAGCGGGACAAGCGAGCGGCCGTCGACTGGGATGTCCGCCTTTGCCTTTGCAAGTGCAAGGAATGTAGGCGCAAAGTCGTTGTTAATGACAAGGTTATCGATTGTCTTTGCAGTCACGCCGGGAATCCGCATGTAAAGCGGAACGCGGATTGCTTCTTCGTAAACACGCACCTTGCCGTGCAGCCTGTGTTCTCCTAGCATAAAGCCATTGTCAGAGGTGAAAATGACCACAGTCTTCCAAAGCTCGCTTCTCGCTGCTAGCGTGCTGATCAGCTTGCCGATCATGTCATCCACTGCACGCATCGATTCCAGCCTCTTATGGTAGAGATCATCAAGGCAGGCAATATGGGTGCTGTTCAAGAGAGGGAACCGCGACTTTGGAGGTTTGTCGCTGACATCCGCCTCATTGAAAGATGGAGGGTTCGGAAACGGAATGCTGGCTGCGGTGCCATCGTGCCGCGGTGCCGGAAGAGTTGACGGCAGGCTACCATAATTCAGCTTGCAGACGGGCGTGCTGTCTTCGACGTGTGGGGCCAGTGGGTTGACGTACAGAAAAAACGGTACAGAATCAGCTGTCTCTCTTTCTTCGATGAACTTTACTGACCTGGCAGCGATGACATCGGTCTGGTAATTCGCTGGTGCGTTGCCATACTTGATGAGGACGCCGTTATCATTGAGTGTGTAAGAGTACATGAAATATGTCGAGTCGCCAACTGTGGCCTGCCAGTCGTTCCACCCGGGAGGGACGTAATCTACAGCAGTGTCGTTTCCATATTTGTTGAGGTACTTGCCGACGTAGCCGGTGTAGTACCCGGAACCCTGAAGCCACGTTGCCACTGTAGAACCGTCCTTGAATTTGGACGCGCCCCCGTCGGGAAGCTCATTTGACCAGACTCCGTGGTTGTGCGTATATTGGCCTGTCAGAAACGTTGACCTTGATGGACAGCAGAGCGGGTATGTCACGAACGAGTTGCTAAAGGTAACACCCTTGCTAATGATGTGCTTTTTCAGGTTGGGCATCAGGCCGGCATTCACCATTGTTTTCAGCGAGCGCTCGTCCAGGTCGTCTGCCATCACGACTACGATGTTGGGACGAGAAATCAGAGCGTCGGCGTTCTTGAACGATCCGCCTCCGCGAAGAAAACCCGCAGAGGAAATGAGCAGGGACGATATGACAAATATCGCGACAATCGAGACGGCCATCCTGGACCGCATTTAGACGTGATCTGCTTCTGAATGCTGTTATAAAAGAGGATAGGGAACACAGGCTTGCTTTTTACCAGCCTTTCCGGATGTATGTCAATTCCTCGAGTCCGTGTTGGTGCGAAGAGCGGACAATTGATGAACATAGAACCGCCCGCGGCGCCTCTGGAACAATTACATAATTCATTGTTCCGGTTCGAGTACATATTTCAATAATCGGTACTGCGTGCTACTTAATTCCGGGCTAAACTTTTTATCACCGTAAGGCGACTTCGACTAACGTTTGTCTGAAATTAAAAATTCTAACGTGATATCACACACCGACGAATTAATCACAGTTGCAGGCTCTGTCGTGCTGAGTGAAAGTCCCGCGCATCAGCTAAAGTATTGGAGGAAGCAGTACGGGATCAAGCAGGCAGACCTCGCGAGGAAAATGAAAATCACACCTTCAGTTCTTAGCGACTATGAAAAAGGGCGCAGGCCCTCACCCGGCGTAAATTTCATCAAGCGATACCTGCTGGCGCTCCACGAGCTTACAAAGCAAGCCGGCTCGTCACGCGATGGCGAGTCAGAGGTGGCAGCGGCTCCAGTTGCTGATGCACATATAAGCTAGATCCAATCAACCGCAGCCATGCCTCTTATCACCGTGGCAATGTATCCCGGAAGAACAGCGGAGCAAAAGAACGAGTTTGCAAAAGCCATTACCGATGCGGCAGTTCAGATCCTAAAGACAAAGGCAGAGCACGTCATAGTCGTTTTCGAAGACAACCCAAAAGAGAACTGGTTCCAGTCAGGAAGGCCGCTGTAACAACAGTGCAAAACTATTTTTATTTTGGCAGCCAGACTTAGGGTCGTTGAAGAAAAAGATTGCCATCGTGCAGATGCGCTCATCGCAGGACAAGCAAGAAAACCTGCTCAGGTCCATTGACTTTATTGTCGAGGGCGCAGGCAGCGGGGCGGATCTCGTGTGCTTCCCCGAGTTCCAGATGGCATATTCTCCCTCAAACCAGTCGGCAAAAGAGCTTGCCGCCACCGCGGAAAAGATTGACGGGCAGTTTGTGAGCGCTCTTTCAAAGGCCGCGAAAAGAAATGGCGTGGGAGTAGTTGCCACAATATACGAGAAGGGGGGGCAGAGCAGGGTTTACGACACGGCACTCACGATTACTTCCGCCGGAAAGATTTCCGCGGTATACCGCAAGCTCCACCTATACGACGCGCTGGGCTTCAGGGAGTCATCGAAGTTGGCACGCGGCAAAAAGATCCGGCCGCCCGTGAAGACGGCAGCCGGCAGCGTCGGACTCTTGATCTGCTACGACCTCCGCTTCCCGGAGCTGTCGCGGATTCTAACGCTAAGGGGGGCCAACGTGCTGGTCGCACCTTCTGCCTGGGTTCAGGGAGAAATGAAGGAGGACCACTGGCAGACCATGGTAAAGGCCAGGGCAATTGAAAACGGCTCATACGTAGTTGCACCTGACCAGGTGGGAAACATTTACTGCGGAAGGAGCATGGTCGTTGACCCGTTCGGCCTAGTGCTTGCCGACATGGGGCAGCGAGAAGGCATAGAGGTCGTCGAGATCGATGCAAAGAGGGTCCAGCAAGTAAGAAGGTCGCTTCCCCTATTGAAGAATCGGAGAGCGGACATTTACAGCCTTAACTCCTGAGCGCAAGGAAGTGGTCGTTGTGGCTGGTTTTCCATTGCATCCTGCAATCATGTTTTTCAACAGGGCATGGGAAGCGCTGGACGCAGCGCTCGCACAGATGCGAATGGTCACTTGCCATCGCCAGATCTTTGCGAGCTTTACTTTTTAACATCCTGCAATCTGAGTCCTTAATCCGGCTCTAGAAAGATGGCACGTCTTTGGTTTTCCTAGAAGGGCACGACATGTTGACGCAGATCCTCCACTGCTTTGACCTGCGCGCAAATAGCACCCCAACTATGGGCCAGCCGCAATGTTCGCAGGCCTTGCCGGATGCCTTGATGCTCCCCCGCTGCGGCAGCGGTGCCGACGCGCGGCAACCTTCTTTCGCGAAGTTTGAGCAACCCACAAATCGCTTTTTCGTCTTCCGGGAAGTTATTACCCGCAGCTGCCCCTTTTTGCAGACGGGGCAGGGGCCAAGGGTTTTTTCCTCCAGCCTGTCAGAAGCAGCTGCGTCAGCAATCGCTTCGCCAACCTGGGTTTGAGCCTCCATGAGCAAGGAAAGAGATTCGATCAGCCTGTTGACCGCCTCCTCTATGGCTTCGGCGCCGCCGGCCCCTGCTTCCATTTTTTCGAGCTGCTCCTCCATTCTCCTGGTGAGCTCCGTAGATACGATGGCTGGCGCGTGCTGCCTCATGATTTCTACCACCGCCATGCCAAGGTCCGTGATTTCCATGCCATTTCGAGACGATGTGACGTAGTTGCGCTTGAAGAGGGTTGAAACAATATCGGCTCGAGTAGCTTTCGTCCCGATCGCTTCCTTTTCCATCTTTGCAAGCAGGCTGGCCTGGTTGTAGCGCCTTGGAGGCTGCGTAAACTCTTCATGCATTCCAATGCCGTGGTTTTCAAGCAGGTCGCCGTGCCGCATTGTAGGCAGCGATCTCCGCTCAAGGGACACGTACGGCCGATAGAGCGACATCCACCCTTCGGATGATATCGCGACTCCCTCTGCGTCAAACCTGTATCCCGCGATGTCGAT
>DATEEE010000120.1:0-3507 GCA_035281285.1 Nitrososphaera sp. | reverse complement strand
AACTTTGGAACGAACCACTCGTTTAGCCTTGTCTCCCTTTCTGCGGTCATGGCTTGTCCGCGCTCACCATTCCAGCAGTGCCCGCTGTAAAATGCCGTACGCGTATGTTTACAAAGCCCGCTTCCCTCAGTGCGAGAACTGCCTTGTCCTCCCAGAATGACTCTGCAATCACTTTCTCGAGACTATCAAAGACGAACCGCCAAGAAGGCGTAAACATGCCGACGAGTCTCAGAATGCGAAAATGAACCTGCCAGAGGGCGTGCATTATTTTTCCCCGGGGCAGCGTAAAGTCGTGAAAAACGGCGGTGCCACCGGGCCTAAGCACTTCGAAACACTCGCGGGCAACCAGCCGCATATCAACATATTTCGCCAGGTAGGAAGAAGCAACGGCGTCAAAGGCCTCCATCTTGAACGGCAATACCTCAGCAGTTCCTTGCATCAAGCGAAACCGCGCTTTCGTATTTGCATGAACGAGATAGGATCGCGTGAGGTCAAGCCCCGTCACTTGGTTTCCCACTGACGATAGCATAGAAGTCAAGATCCCAGTTCCGCATGCAAGTTCCAGGACCTGCTTTCCTGACCCGATCGCGGCAACGATCATTTTCTTCCAGACGATGTCTTGGCCGAATGTGGCCCATCGAGCGACCTTATCGTAAGTTTGCGCGTTCGTGGGAGTGAAAAACGCGTTCGCATAGCCATGGGCATCGTGAGTTTGCAACCAAAAACCTTTCAGCACTCTGCCTATTATGTCTTGAAAAATCCGACAACTAAATCAATGACAAACAACGAATCTCATCCTGTTTGTACTTTGTCAACTGGCAGCGTGACATTTCGGTGGAGGAGAAGGACGGACGCAAGGTCGTCGTCAAGCGCAACAAGCCAACCAAAGATTTTCACGAATTCCTGATATCATTTGTATATACTTTGATCTCTATCCTGCTGGCCCGCCCTTCGCCGCCAAACGTGTCGGAGCAAATGACGGCAAACGAGGGGCAAAGCATGAGGGCGACTCTTGCGAATATAGGCATCGCAACTCCAGAACTGATTGGCATAAGCGACGAATTTTTGGTTGAAGAGTTTGTTCAGGGCGGAGATCTCTACCGCGCACTAGCTAGTTCAAGTCGTAGGGAACTAGTCTACGGTGCAGGTTCGATAACGGGCAGACTTCATCGGGCAGGCTATGCTTTCGTAGATAATAAGGCACAGAATTACCTGGTGAAAGAGGGGCAGGTCGTGAGAACCGACTTGGCTTTTACCCAAAAAACTCGGTCCTCATTTGCAATCAGCATGGACATAGGCTCGTTCCTTGCAAGCGTCATCGATCTTGAGAGGTACGAGGAGATTGAGCAGGCATTCTTTGAAGGATATTTGTCTGAAACTGGCCGCAAGTTTTCGTTCAGTTCCATCGTAATACGGAATCTGCTATCGCTAGGATTTTCATCTGACACGACTGTAATGCTGCGAAACTTGATCCTTGACACGCGGCCCGTGATCGATCTCTAGATTGGGGGCAGCTCGGCCTTTTTGTCAAAGCCGCCTGAACCAAACTTGCAGTAAAAACACTGGTCCGATTGCATGTAGGTTAGCTTTTGTACAGAGATCGCTCCCATTTTGAGCGCCACCTTCGTCATAAAGCGATATTTGAAGGGCATTGAGGGTACGACCTCGTTAAAGTAGACGTTGTAATGATCGGGACAGAATTTCAAAGTGACTTGAGCCCTTTGTCTGAATTCCGGGGAAACGTCTTTGTTGCTTTCGCTAACATTCTTCGCGACTCTTATTTGCTCTCTAATGTACTCGTGCTTGGGGCATGGACAATCCTTTCCCCCTGGATGTTTGTAAGCGGGCACATTTTTCCAGTCGAATTCTGGAAAATCCCTTTCAAAATCATCCATCGCGACAATAGCTACGAATTCAGGTCTTATAAAGATGTACGTACGCGCCAATTGTTGTGCATACCACCCGCCCGCCCTTGAGAACAAATCTAGCGGATTTTTGCCTTTCAGAATGACAAAAAATATATTTTTGATTAAATAACCACCCGTAACTAACGTGGTACGAGACAGTGACAATGGTGGCAGCGCATCTTTGACAGCAACAACGGCAAATCAGGGGACTTCTGACTCAGATCCGAACCTTAAAACCCTTCACGAATTCAAAAAGGCGGTTCTAGAGGAGCAAAAAAACGGCGAAAAAAGGATCGACGAGATCAACAACAGCCTGGATTCAGTGAAAAAGCAGATAGACAGCCAGAGGGCGGAGCTGGACGAGTTGCGCGCAAAGCTAAAGCAGGTTAACGAGGAAAAGGACGTAGAGTACCCCAAGTTCGTGGAGATGAGAAACACTCTCATCGACACAAAGAACCAGATGAAATCGCTGGACGACAAGGTGGGAACCGCAGCGACAAAATCCAGGAAGGAGCGGAGCGACATGCACAACCTCCAGAGGACGCTTGAACAGATTGAGCGGGATATCCAGACGAAAAAACTCTCCAAGGACGAGGAGCGCAAACTCGTTGCCCGCTCGAAGGAAATTGCGACAAAGTTGCATACGCTCAAGATGATGCACAAGAAAGAAGACAAGTACCGCACCATGTCCAACAATTATGATCATCTAAAGGAACAGGTGAACAGGATATTCAAGCTGAAGGAAGAGTACGGCAGCAACATTGGCAGGCTGAAGGAGAGCCTCGATACGCTGATCAATACTCGCGAAAACCTGTACGAAGAAAGGAGGGGCGCGATTCACACTGTCAGAGAAGCGAGTGCCAAGCTGGAAATGATCGAGACTCAGCTCAATGCTATTGCGTTCAAGAAATCGCGCATGCAGGCGGCCGAAAGTAGGCACAAGAGGCAGAAGGAAGTGGACGACAGACGGGCTGCGCGGCAAGAAGCCATTCAGGAACGTGCAAAACGCGATAAGGAATATCTGGACCGCTGGAATACACTGAAAGAAGCAGCACTGAAAAAGATGTCTAGTGGCGAAAAGCTGACGTTTGATGAGATGAAACTGATCTACGGCGATTCCGGCTCGGACTAGCTAGATACGTTTTTTTCCTGCCAAGTGCAATTCGAATTGAGATGTCAGCCGAGAAAATAGAATATACCGGAAATGTCTATGTCTATAGCAGCGGTATGCCTCAGGAGCATGTTACACTCGCTAAGGAGAAACTGGGCGAGTACGGTGTCAGCGCGGCCGACATAGTGGTGATCGAAGTCCCGGAAGGTGTGCCAGAAGGCGCAATCATGGTTACAGTCTGGCCACACTACCTTTCAGTGGCGAAGGTAAAGCGCGTGAGAGATGGCTCCATCTACGCCCCGCAGCTTTTCAACATACAACTCTGATACAAAACGTTAAATCGGCTATCGGTGCACTAATGATCGATGCTGACGTTCTTTTGCAAACGTGAGCGCCATGCCGACTGCCCGGGGGAATGGCCGCTGAATGACGTCTGCGGCCCAAATCACGATTGTTCCTTCGATGTCAAGCTGGCTCAGTGCCAGTGTG
>DATEEE010000119.1:0-4701 GCA_035281285.1 Nitrososphaera sp. | reverse complement strand
GGGAGCAGCGAAAACATTGCAGTCATAGAACACGTTACCGGCATGACTGTCGAGCGGGAGATTTCCTACTATTACATGCCAATGAGCTCGATCATCGGACCGAGCGAAGCAACGATAGGATCAGTCAAATCAAAGGTCGACAACAACCTCGCAAAAATGCTCCATGACCCAGATACTCGCCAGAGGGTCAATTTTGTCGACGTGAATTCAGCCGAGCTGTCGCACGTCATAAGGACTCTCAGCCACTACGCAGGGATGGCGAGCGTGCTGGAAATCTGCAAAAAGGCTACGGACAGCAACATCGCGGTCGAGCTAGGCAGGGGGGCTTTTTCAGACCTTTACGTTGACGACGTAACGAGCGGATTATACGACCTGCGAATTATTGGGTCCTCCCTGGACGGGGCAGGCCCTCTCATGTACCTTGTTAACGGCAGCATCAAGGGAATTGAAGGCTACACCAAGTACCTTATCGACCAGATCAGGACCACATTGAAAAAGCGGGATCTGAAGGCCAGCAGGACAAAGGTCGCGATCGCGTGGACGCTAGATTCGAACGAAATGCGGGGCGATAAGATAGAGCTGCTGTCAGCCCTTGAAACTAAAGTGAAGGATTACAT
Source organism: Nitrososphaera sp. (assembly GCA_035281285.1). GTDB lineage: Archaea > Thermoproteota > Nitrososphaeria > Nitrososphaerales > Nitrososphaeraceae > Nitrososphaera. Next base: position 4,084 of record DATEEE010000119.1, on the reverse strand, counting down.
CGGCGATGTCGAGCGTCACCAGGGCCCCACCTTCGACCTGTATCATACGGACAAGACTACGGTCGTTATCGCCTGCTCAAAAACGGACTTTGAAAAGGTGATGTCGAAAAACATCACCAACCAAGATTTCATTATCATGAAGGCAAACCCGCTGTGCCAGACTCTCTAGATGCTGATCATCTTATATCACACGTCAAAGTCTATGCAAATTATGAAAGGTTCCTGGCGAGGCACAATTGTTGTTTCGACTTTTTCGGACGAGGGCTCGGCTAGCGAGATTGCCAGAAGGGTACTGGAGGCAAAACTGTGCGCCTGCGTCAACATTACCCGCATACGATCCATGTACCGATGGAAGGGCAAGCTCGAAGACCAGCAGGAATACCTGGCCATCTTCAAGACAACCAAATTGGCAGCGCCCAGGCTAAAAAAGTCCATTGCCAGCCTGCACCCTTACGACGTTCCAGAAATAGTCGAACTGGAAATGCGGGACGTGTCAAAGCCCTACCTTTCCTGGATGGTACAAGAAACGTCACCTAATCGCGTATCGAAGGAGCGCAACAATCCCTCCAAGCGAAGAGACCCTTAAGCCGATATCGGTCGAGGAATCCACCGCGAACGTCCGCGCTCCTTGACTTTCGATGGAATTCAGCAACTTTACCACGTCTTCTTCGTTTCCGGTTGTAAGGATTGAATCAGAAAATACAACGGTCTCTACCGCCTTCATCGAAGCAGCGCCAGACACCTCGGCAAGGCCCATTGCGAATTTTGCCTCCCCCCTATTCACCATTAGCATGACCCTGTCCAAAAGAGCGGATACTGCTGCTAATTTGCTAGCTCCCATCGCGTCTTTCATCGCGGGGGAGCGAAGAAAGACAAATACGCCATCTTCCCCGGCGACGTCCACTCCATCAATTACAGCAAGGCTTTCGTTCGGGATCTCGGTTCTGCCTGACAGCGAATTAAGGAACCGCTTTCTCGTTTCGCCAGGACCAAAAATTAACACTCTGTCGCCTTCGGAATAGACGGAATTCACAGTTTTTGCAATGTCTGCAAAGAACACGTCAATGCTAGGGTTGTTTTTGGTCTGGTAGCGCTTTCCGCTTTGGCCAGAATAGATGTTTGGTATGATCTTTACGTGCGTTCCAGACACTCGCGCCACTGCTGCTTCTTGCGTGTCGATCGCGACAAGGATAAACGCGCCACTGGACCCGGACTTGCTAAACATCTTAAGTTCATAGTCCTGCCATTTCCTCCCCTTGTCGAGTATGACTTTTTCTCCTGCTTGAATGGTCAACGAATGCCGGGTTCCTTTTGAAACTAACTCGTTGTCGGCCTCGGTGATCGTTCCTGAGATTCTTAGCCTGTCAACAGCGGAATCAAGCTGGCTCTGCTCGACTCTTAGTGAAACCCGCACCTTTACCCTTTCGCCCCGGTCAGGCCGGCCGTAATCGCATTCCTGCTTGACTACCCTGCTGGTGTCCGCGATCAGCTTGTCGTCTTTTTCGAGAAGACGCCTAAGCGTCAGAATGTCGTCGGCATCCTCAGGAATCAAAAGGAGTGCATTGTGCGATGTCCCGCTGGGCTTTGCTATCATGCTGTCTTTTCGCTTGCAGCCACAGCGGATGAATCGCCGTCGCCAGACGGCCTTTCACCCTGTGCCTGAACGGACTTTAGGTAGTTGTCCACCCATTCCTGGGTAAGTACTCCTGACTCGACTAGGTTGACAAGAGCATTGGGAGACGCAAAGCCCTGGACTTTGCCCAGTCGCCTGCGTGTCTGCCTCCACTTCAGCTGGGTGTTGCCGCTTTTCGAAGAGTAGATGATGCCGAGTATCTCCTTTGCATTAACAAAAGTCATTTCCCTCAGTTTCTTGAGCGTCACCTTGTCGGCGGCTTCTATGTATATCGCCCCCGGGCCTTCTTCGCGCTCGGGAAATACTTCATAGTCGCGTAGGTAGCTCTCTGGGATAAAAGACCTGCAGGTACTTACAATAATGAACTGTCTGAAGCTTTCAAGAGATGCCGATGTCTCTATCTGGACCAAGGTGTATTTGAGAATCATGTAGCCATTTATCAAGCTTTAGCGAAGATGTGCGTGGACAAACTCCTTACTCAAGATCTTCTTCACAATTTCAGTAGGGCTAGTCTAGTCATCGCCTGTCCACGCAAAGTGCTTGACCGCTGGACAAATAAAAGTCCTTAACGCCGGCTAGGAGCAGCATTTCCCGCGCGGAATAACGTGGTTGTGAGGGCACTTCCTCGGGTGCCTTAATAGAGTGCAGAGCGCGTCTGTAAAAATGGGCTTCATGTGGTGCTCAATCCCGCAGACCATCTCCTCGTCGATTTCTATCTTTAGTGAATCCTTCATCAGGACTTCCAGCAGGCGCGTGTTTCTCATCATCTGCTTGCCTATCTTTTCGCCTTCGTCTGTGAGTTCCACGCTACCCTTGGAATAAAGCACTAGGCGAGATTCATTCATTTTCCGGAGCATTTGGACGACGGACGGTTGCGTCACATTCAGCAGTTTTGCGATGGAACTTACCTTTACGTCCTCCTTCCTTTCCCTGATAAACCAGATCGCCTTGAGGTACATCTCTACGTGCTCAGCCTCAGCAGTTCCAACGAACAACTCCTCGTCTTCGGTCGGAGGCCGCTTTTTGAGAACTGAAGACTCCAAGGCGCAGCAAGAGTTCTCTACTAACTCTATTAACCTTATCTCCGACGGTATAACGCCGTTTTTAACTGACGCGAAATTGCTAAGAATTCAGTTTTGGATCACCAACGCTATCATGATGACACTTACGAGCGCTCCCGCAATGGAATTGGCGAGCACACCCGAAATGGACTGAGGGCATTTTCATACTGACATAATGTCAAGCCGGCGCTTCTTGGGAAGACCTGCAAACTAGCAACCCAAAATTTAAAGAATCATGATACAGTTGTATTGCTGCTGCGAAGCATACTTTGGCAGAGATAACAAGAGATATCCTATCGCTCAGGCGAGCAAAAAGGCTCAAGATAGTCCTTTTACTTACGTCCGGATATTTCGTTGCAGAAGTCATCGGTGGTCTACTCACCAACAGTCTGGCCTTGCTCGCCGACGCGGGCCACATGCTGACAGACGTTGGAGGCTTGGCATTGGCGCTCTTTGCCATCACTTACGCGCGCAGACCTGCTACTCCACGAAGGACTTATGGGTTTTACAGAATGGAGATACTGGCATCGCTTACAAACAGCGTGGTGCTGGTTTCACTTTCAATATACATCTTTTATGAGGCATACAGACGCTTTCTTGAGCCGCCACAAGTCGAGAGTTTCTCCATGACTATTATTGCTGCAATCGGTCTGGTCATAAATTATTTTGGATTGAAGCTGCTAGGCGGACTGGGACATTCCCACGCCGAGTCAGATACTAATGGCGCTGGACCCAAACCTGAAAAAGAACAACATGAAGTGTCAGAAAACCTGAATATCCAAGGAGCAAGGATTGAACTCCTAAGCGACACTTTAGGTTCGATAGGCGTAGTCGCTGCTGGCTTGATAATAACGGCGACTGGGGTCTATCTGGTCGACCCCATTGTAAGCGCAGGTCTGGCATTCTTTATTCTACCAAGAACTTGGAGATTGATGAAGAAATCGATTCACATCTTGATGGAAGGAGTACCAAGCAATATCTCATACGAAGAGGTCAAGAAGGCTATCCTGGAGGTTAAGGGTGTGACCGGCGTGTTCGACATCCATATCTGGACAGTCACATCCGGAATGGATGCCCTGTCAGCGCATGTTGTCGTGATCGATACGAGCAGATCCCAAGCAATCCTGCAGGAATTAAACTCACTGCTTGAAAGGCGCTTTAGAATTGCTCATGCCACGATTCAGATCGAAAGATACCATTCAGAAACGGATACGACGTTTTAAGAAGAAATAATCCACAATCCTTTGGCGTGAGCTATTGCGAAATCACTTCTTGTCCGCCTGATCCAGGCCTATTTTTCAGCATCGCTACCAACTCGTGCAATTTCTTTATGGTCTGCGGCTGTAAATGGTGTTCGATGCCTTCCACATCGATACTGGCAGTCTGCTGA
>DATEEE010000118.1:0-2250 GCA_035281285.1 Nitrososphaera sp. | reverse complement strand
TCTCGGACGTACTTAGCAGTGATCAAAGAATGATGCAGAACATTCGGAGCTCGTTCACCTGGCTGGCGAAATTCCAACTTCGTACGGCGATGCCTCTCTATTTAAACGATAAAGATCATACGTATATTGTGCAATCCGGAGAATCTGGGACTAATGAGTCTTCGGCAGCAAAAATTCGTTGCCATGTCTGTGGACTCGCGTTCGCGACAGAAATTGAAAAGCAAAAGCATCTGGAATTAGAACACATGAAAAATAAGAAGCCAGCTGGAGTGAGGTAGGCCTAATTCTTTCCTTCGGACTATACCACGAACCTGCCCCTAGCCTCGTCTATCCCTCGTCTTATGGTCCTGAATGCTTCTTCGGCATCGCCGTTAGGGATGTCTTCGAGAATCAGATCTCGGCCGTCTAGCTTCAGGTTTAGTCTTAACGTCGACCTCAGTGGGCCCTTATCGATCGTTACGTTCAAAATGTCGGCATAGCCATAGTCAGTAAAGCTCTTCTTGATCGTAAGCATAGATGGCCTTCTAAGGATAATTCGCCTGTCGGTGATTGTTACGGAATCGATGTGTATGGCCGGGTGATACTTGCGCTGCTTCATGTATGACAGCACCTTCTCGTCGGTGTCGAGCAGCTTCACGATATCTGACGGTACGTCGTCCTTTTCCAATACTAGTATATTGAAGAAGAAGAATAAAAGACTTCATGATTTGCCCTTCGTCCAAAAATACTCCCGGATGTTTTCGTAGACCCAACAAAAAAAAGAGATTAGTCGTCTTTCTTGATTTCGTGTTTTTCTTTTACCTTGTTCCCGAATTCGTCCTTGCTTTCGCGCTCGACCTTGAATTCATCTTCGCTCGACTTTACCTTTTCCTTGTATTCTCTTTCCGACATTGTGGATTTACTTGAGCAACATCGCTAATAATAATTGCAGATTACTTTTTGTTCTCCGTCGAGCGCGTCATTGGACGATATTATGTACGCGGCCATATTGCAATCTAGAAGATGAAAACAGAGGATCGAATTGCGCTCCTATGCTCTGGCGCTTCGTAATAGATCACTAATGTTCATGGCACTTACCTTTTCTATTTCTCGATCAAGCCAAGCTTCTACTTCGTCGGGCTGAGTCCTTACTTTGCTCCTTATGGACTCAAGCTCGGCTGTTCTCGCTTTGGCCATAGCTTCTAACTCAGATTTGCGACTGGCCAGTGCGCTTTCCACTAGCTGGTTGACAAAGCTATCAAACATTTCTGACTTGCCCCGAATTAGATTACGCCGAACAGTATCCTGAGCAGAATTATTAGCACTATCAGACCCAGCACGATAGAAACGATTGTCCAAATCATTGTGATCTCCGTCGGCTTCCAAACCAAATAAGGGTTGCATAATCTGAATACGGACCTCACTCCTCGACTAGAAGAATCATGTATAACGCTATTAAGATTCGCAAATTGCATTAATCTATGATGCGAACCGACCTGGCTGGGAGGCCTAGGTTCGGCGAAGAGGACTGGGAGAACAAATCTTCGGGCAAGACCCAGCCCGCATGGTACGCGGAAAGTGTACCGCTTGACTTTCAAACGCTAAACAAGGACATCAGAGGCGATGTCGCGGTCGTTGGAGGCGGGATTGCGGGTCTTACAACGGCATATTTGCTTTGCAGAGCCGGCAAGAGCGCGGCTGTAATAGAGGACGGTGAAGTTGCCAGTGGTGAGACAGGGCGGACAACTGCACATGTGACAAATGCTCTCGATGACAGGTATTACAACTTGGAAAAGACCCACGGCAGACGCGGAGCAAAACTCGCTGCTGAAAGTCATACTGCTGCCATAGACCTGATCGAATCGATTATCAATAGTGAAAGAATAGAATGCGGATTCGAAAGAATCGACGGGTACCTGTTCCGCGACCCTTCTGACAAAAAGGAATCAATAGAGCGCGAGCTTCAGGCTACTCACAGAGCAGGCATTCGCAATACGGAAATTGTCGCGCGCGCTCCGCTAGATTCGTTTGACACCGGTCCTTGCATCAGATTTCCTAACCAAGCCCAGCTGCATCCCCTAAAGTATCTCGCTGGCCTGGCCCACGCGGTGCTGAGGAGGGGAGGAAGCATCTATACCAAGACACATGCTCTCAGCGTTGAATCAGATGGTGTCACAACTGCTGCCGGTCACAAGATTGTCGCAGGCGCCGTCGTGCTGGCCACAAATGCTCCAATCGTGGACAGTGCTAGCAAGATCTATGATAAGCAGA
>DATEEE010000117.1:0-8709 GCA_035281285.1 Nitrososphaera sp. | reverse complement strand
TCGTCTTCGCTGTGGGCGTACGACACAAAGCACGTTTCGAATTGAGAAGGCGGAACGAAAACGTCGCGCTTCAACAGCTCGTCGTACAGCCTTCGGAATAGCCGAGAATTCGCCTTCGTTGCTGAAGCTTCGTCCTTTACTTTTTCGGCGGCGAAAAATAACTGGAACATTGACCCGATCGAGTTTACAACGCATTCAATTTTTGCAGATGTTATTTCGTCCTTGATTCCATCGACTATCGAATCACAGGCCCGTGCCATCTTTGGATAAATGGTATTCTTGCCTTCTATCAGGACTTCAAGCGTTGCAATCGCCGCTGCAACTGACACGGGATTTCCTGCAAATGTGCTCGCCTGGTACGTGGCCCCACTGGGCGCAAGTTGCATCATTATTTCTTTCTTGCCAGCGATGGCGCCTACGGGGAAACCCCCGCCGAGGGCCTTGGCAAAGGTTGCGAGATCCGGCTTTACCCCCAGGAACTCGCCCGCGCCGCCCGGCGCCAGCCTAAAGCCGGTGACTACCTCGTCGAATATGAGCAACACATCGTTCTGTTGCGTTATCTTTCTGACCTCTCCGAGGTAGCCCTTTTCCGGAAGCACAAGTCCAATGTTAGCAAGGACGGGCTCCATTATCACGCAGGCGGTTGCCGAGCGGTTCTTTTCAATCACCCTCTCCAGCGCAGCGGGATCGTTATACGGCGCCACATGAGTGTGGGCGGCCGCTTCTTCGAGCACGCCTTCGGAAGCTGGCAGGCTGGCCGCGCCTGATCCGGCCTTTGCCAGAACATAGTCGTGCGCGCCGTGGTAGCCTCCAGCGAACTTTATCACGTCCTTTCTTTTTGTAAATGCCCGGGCGAGCCGGATTGCATGCATGGTAGCTTCAGACCCAGTATTCACGAGCCGTACCATCTGGGCGCATGGAACGATCTTGCAAAGCATTTCGGCGAGCTTTGTTTCGCGCTCGGTGGGGAGGCAAAATAAAGTGCCCTTTTCCAACTGGTCGCGTACGGCGTCAAGAATGCGCGGGTAGCCGTGGCCGAGCAGCATGGCCCCGTAGCCCATGCAATAGTCAATGTATGTCCTGTGGTCGGCCGTGGTCAACTTTGATCCGCGCGCAGAGGACGCAAAGAACGGGTACGGTTCATAGTACCTGACGGGGCTGTTGACGCCGCCCGGCAGGACCTTGGAGGCTTTTGCATAGAGCTGTTCAGACGTTGGCAATTGGTAAAGTGTGCCTCTCCGACCGTAATATTTGTAATGCCCTGTGGTTGGAAAAAGCTCGATGGCCGGTCCGTTTGGAAAAATCATGGACGAATTGAGGGACAACGTCAACTCGAACCGTGAGGCGATCGCGGCAATCCTCAAAAAGAGCCCCAATTTGGCATACCTGAAGATAAACGAACTTGCAATGTTTGTGGGCTCGCGCCACGGATACGATCTGCAGCTCCACTTTCCCGTAGCCGGCAAGATCTCTGACATCGAATCCTATGGTACGGAAAACCTCGGAATCGTCGTGGACAAGTTTCGCAAGGCCTTTCCAGTCCCCCGGCAGCAGGTCAAGGACAAGGCAGTCGAAATGTTGGGACCTGAAGCAAAGCCCCAGGACGCATACATGTACGAAGGGAAGGAAGGCGTCAGGGTTGTAATGCCTGAAGGCAGGATTGAAATCCTCCCGGGCTCTGTTCACTTTTGGTGCAGGATCGACGACCGGGTCAGCAAGTACGGTGACTGGCTCGTTGAGAACCTGTACTCGGGCGGCAAGAACGCAAAATAGCCTCAGAGCGCAAGCAGTCTAGCTACCGCTTTCCACGCCAGATGCGCGGAGCAGTTCGAACCTATACTGCAGCTGGTCATCGGCATCAAATGCCTCTGCCTTTACGGGGAGCGGCATCGAATCGACCATCCAGATCCTGCTGGTGTTATCGTTGAGTTTGTAGGTGAGTACGAATGAGTCAAACGCACCCGCCCCCGTCTCTATTCGTTCCTCCGCAGTCACCCTCACCGTAGCGGAAGTAGCACCCACGAAGATGACGTTCCACGGGGCACCGATCACAAGGTACTTCGGGCTGCTGCCGTATTCCATGTCCCTAACTGCCAGTAGCGATTCTTGAATCGGTTCAAAATAGGCGCCGAATTCTGCATCGAGCTCACCCTCCCTTGTTAGCTCTTTTGACATCACGATTGTTTTCTCTACGCTGCCTGCCGTTCCGTTAGCGATGTTGAACGTCACGTTCCAAGAATTCCCCGCATCCATAAAGTCCAGGCTCACTGTGGAAGATCTCAGCTCGCTCGACGGCCCTTTTGCGTCTAACGAATACTCAAGCATCGTGCCATCCTGGATATTTGAACCCACAACCCATATGTCATCGGCAGTCGGCGGGTCGATAATGTTCGGACCATCGGCGGAGAAGCCGCCGTTGGCGGCAATGATAGCAACGCTGACTCCGACCCCAAGGACGGCGAACACTCCGGACATAACTGCTACTCGCCTTTTTGGCGACATTACAAGTCCACTGGCAAGTTTGGCTTATTTAAAACATAGGGGGTTGTCAAGACTGCACGTCTCGCCGTGTCATCGTTCCGCCCTCACACCATTTGAAACGCATCTGACAGTGATGAAGTCGCTCTCATTCAGACCTTTGACAACTTCAGAATCTTTGCCCAGAGCTCCGAAGGCACGGGCATTACTGAAAGTCTGGAAATCCTCACCAGTTCCCAGCTAGAAAATGATTTGTCTGACTTGATAATGTCAAGAGGTACCGGTCTATCAAGACGGGCCAAAGGTTTGACATTGACAACCGGCGCTCCATCCCGGCCAGAACCCGCGGAAGCCACTTCCATTATTCCAACAATCCGCTTCTCTTCTCCTGAGTGGTAAAAGAATACTTTGTCTCCCCGCTTTACATTTCGAAGGTGTTTCAAAGCAAGGTTGTTCGAAACACCGTCCCACACCGTTTCCTTCTCTTCCTCCAAGTCCGAAAAATTGTATGCCGACGGCTCCTGCTTGAACAGCCAGTATGCCATGATGTCATAATGTATCAGGATGAATATATGGGCTCAGCATGCTATCTACGAGCGCTAAACAGCCCAGCCCACCAGAACCGCCCTGCGCGCGAGTGGCAAAGCTATCCGTCAATTCAGTTTTATTATGGGTTCTGCCACAACCTGGCATGCAGGCTACAGTAAAGCAAGGATCCAGAACCGGCAGGGGTTTTTCGCTCGACGAACTGAAAGAAGCGGGGCTGAACGCGAGGATCGCAAGGAAGCACGGAATACCGACTGACGTCTGGAGGAGCACCAAGTACGAGGAAAACGTCGAAGCACTAAAGGCTGCAGTAAAGTCGATCAAAGAGACTCCTACGAAAGAAAAGAAGAAACCAGAAGAAAAGCCGGCGGCAAAAAGCAAGACTGTCAAAAAGTCCGCAAAGAAAAAGAGCAAGAAGACAGCGAAGAAGAAACCGAAAAAGAGCAAGAAATAGTCGCAGGGAATGATAGCGGTACCGGAGATCGACAGGCTAGCTGGAATAGAATGCTACTGCACCAGCTCGCCGGGCGTGGGCGGGTCCATCAAGCAAGATCGCAAGGGCTTTCGGGTAACAGAGTTGGTGTCAGACTCGATGGCCGGCGAGACGGCTGGCCATTACGACGAGAGGCACCGGTATCCCCTTTATCTTCTGGAAAAGGAGGGAGTCGATTCCAACCATGCCCCCATTGAGATCGAGCGCAAGTACCATCTGCGGCTCAGAGTGATGGGGATAAAGGATTCGCGGGCGCTGACTGTCCAGTACGCCGGTTCTGAGCGATCTTTGAACGACCCGCGGCCAGAACTGAATACGGAACACTGCCGCCTGAGTCTGAAGGGGTTTACGCGAAAGCCTCTGGATAAGGAATTCCTAGCCGGTAACGCATTTGAAATCACCGTTCACGGAGCAAGCTCTAACATAGACAGCTTCGTACCAGAGATCGATCGCATAGGCAATTTTTACGGCCTTCAGCGATTTGGCAGTGAAAGACTCGTTACACACCTTGTGGGTAGGGAACTGGTGCGCAAGAACTTCAAGGGGGCAGTCGAGCTTTTGCTGTCATATACGACAAAGTATGACACTTCTGAGAGCAGGGAGATCAGAGGAAAATGCGCAGACCCCGCAAACTATGGACGACTTGCGAAAAACCTCCCCCGCGGAATGGACATTGAGCGTCAGGTTATTTCTGCCCTGGCCGCGGGCAAAGATTCAATCGGGGCTCTGAGGGCGATACCGATCACTATCCGAAGGCTTTTTGTCCAGGCATACCAGGCACATATTTTCAACCGGTGCCTGAGCGCTGCCATCTCATCCGGCTACGACATTCTGCGGCCAGATTCCGGAGACCTCTGTTTCGAAATGGAAGGCCCGTTATCGTTCGGCAGGATCATAAAGCTGGAAAATGCCAAAAAGGGGATTTCGGTGGTACCGGCGATCAGGCTGGCGGGATCTTCGTTCCAGTCAGGCAGGGGTAGGTTCGAAAGGATCACGAATGCCCTGCTTGAGGACGACGGAACAAGTCCAAAGGACTTTTACATAAAGGAAATGCAGGAGCTCAGCCAGACAGGAGGCTTTCGCCAGGCGCCGCTCTGGTGCATTGGCTTCAATTTCAAGAAGAGCCCGGCCCTGCAAGTCTCGTTCAGCCTCCCGAAAGGGAGTTACGCAACTACCTTGCTGCGGGAATTAATGAAACCCGACGATCCTATCAAGGCCGGTTTCTAGGTTGATTCAAAATATATACCACGTTGCGGCTAAGGAATCGATCAGATGTTAGGAGCCCGTAACGTCCGCGAAATCATCGAAAAGTCCTTTGACGAACTCTACGACAACTTGAGCCTAAAGATCGACTCCCGAAACAGCGATAGAATTCACGCTGCGGAAGCGTCGACCTGCACCCGGCTCGCCTTTTATGATCGGCGCGATCCGCAAAGGCCGGATGCGACGGGCAAGACGCTGGCTATGCTCCACAATGGATTCAGGCGGTCGCTTGGAAACCTGCGGTCTGAGTACAAGATGGATGGCCTTGTGCTTGATGTCAGCGCTGACGTGATAATAAACGATGAGTTTGTAGTACGGTTCGAGATCACCCCGCAGCTTCCCGAGGTCCCAAACCCGCGGCACATGCTCTACATTAATGCCTGCCTATTTGCGTTCAAGAAGGATCAGGGGATTCTCATTTACGTCGACGCCGAGGGCAAGACGGTCGAGTTTTCCGTTTCAAAGAACAACAGGATGTTTGAAGAGATTGTCAGGAGGGCAAGAGTCCTCAGTACGCTGCTCAAAGACGGCAAGACGCCAATCGTAGAGCCTTCTGAGCTGTGCCCGGGATGCAGGTACTATGAGCGCTGCTACGCCGTCAGAGAAAAGGAGAGCACAGGCGGCGATCTGATCGCTGATCTTTTCGGAAGAGAAAAGAAAAATTGAGGCCGGGCTTTAGTTACTCGTGCGTCGCCGTCGAGTGACCTTCGGATGCGCTATACCCTTCACTGTATCTTTTTGCCCGAGATCCGAACAGAATCGCTGTCAGGAACGCGAATATTCCCGCGGTCACATAGAACATGAACATCGAGTCCGCCATATGAAAATCTGTCTTTTGTGAAACTTATTATCCTTATCGGATAGCCCGATTCATCACAATGATAATATCATAGAATTATTGATTTTAATACCAAATCCAGCACCTTTGGCTGTACGAGTCGGGACTATTCCCTCGGGGCATCGAGATGCACGAATCGCACTGAACTCAGGGGTAGAGCATGACGAATTCCTTTTCCCCAGCACTGAACTGGAAGCTCGTCCCGGTGAGTTTGTATACGATCGTTCCCTCTATCCGATACTCTGCCTGACCCGCAATCATGCTGTCCCAGACCTCAGCGACGAGCTCATTGCGCACGGCCTGGCGCGTGTCTTTGACCACCAGCGTCGTGTTAGAGACGATTGGGAAAATCCCCTCCTGAGAAGCGACAAATCCTTGAGGGCTCGATCCAATATCGCCTGATGTCATCTTGAACCTGTCAATGTAGATCGTGTAATGGATGGTTTCTAGAATGGCAGTATTCCTGTTAGGATTGTAGACGTTGAATGCCACCTGGAGATCGGCCGTCATATTGTCCTTTCTTGTTGGACTTACGTCGTTCATGGAAAGCACCAGGTCGCGCGGCTGGGTCTGAACGTTCTGACTAGATGGAAGCCCAGGAAGGCCGAGACCTCCCTGACCCATTACAACGAAAAGCACAATGGCGGCAGCCGCAATCCCGCCGGCAACTGCAAAAATAATCTTTGGATTCACTACCGGATTTCAGCCTTCGACTGCATTTTAAGCTGTCGCTCTAGGAGAGTGTGGGGAGATTGTGCATGGAGCTAAATCCTTATACTCGAAGCAGATGCATTTTGGTACAGTGCAGTATCACAAGGCTGCGCATCTGGGCCGGGAGCGCGCGCAGAAGGCACAAATGAAGCTATTCGACTACACGGGGTTTGCAATGCTCACTTATACCATCAAGCAAGGCAGGCAGGGATTTGAGCCTGTGGGTGAAGAAGACCTTGCCGGCAAACTGGTCAGGGGGAGCGAAGTGATGCTGTTTATTTGCGACGGGGAAGGATATGCGAAGGCACAGTCAAAGCCCCTGCCTGTTGAGCAGGGTGAGGAAATTTTCAAAAAGATGATATCGGATGGCATGCATGAAGTTGCCGGCAGCATCAAGACTGTTTCATAGTGTTTAGGCTTGTCAACCTCCACAGTGCTTTATCCGAGAGCGCTTGATGGAATGCATGTGAAAGGGGAAGTCAAACTGACTCCGCGTTATTATCCCATGGTGCTTCCGCACAGGTTGCAGATCATCTCGTGCTTGAAATCGTCATCAACTGTAACCGAGTTGTTACAGTTCGGGCAGGAAAGTACTTTCCTTAACTGTCTGTGCATGCCTGATACTTTACACTAGTAAATATATAAAGTAGATAGTACTCGTACAAAAATGAGATTAAAAGTCCGGATGCCTCAGTTCTAACCAGAAACTATTCTTGTGCCTACCGGCTTGCCATCTACCGCAGCTTTTATCGTGGATACGTCTGACCTCAACACTACCGTCGGTAATTTCGATCGCTCGATTACTTTGAGCGCGACCAGGTCGATTAGATCATACTCGCCCGCAGAAGAATTTTCTTCTCCAAGAAGGCTGAGGCATTCCGTCACCGTTATCTCCTTAAACATTCTTGCCTTCCTGTTCTTGTTGGGATCAGAGTCGTAGATGCCATTGACATCGGTGGCGTTAATGAACTTTGATGCCTTGATTTTTTCAGCGATAAGTGCCGCGGTGGCGTTTGTGCTCTGCCCCGGGTGCAATCCGCCCGTAACGACTATCCTGCCTGTTTCTGCTGCTGACAGGACTGCGTCGAGGTCATCAGGAACTGAAGGGTACGCGGATCCCCCAAGCGCGGATATCAAAAGCCTCGCGTTGAGCCTAGAAACTTCGATCCCCACTCCGTCCAGCGTTGCTTCGTCCGCTCCGAATTTCCTAGCAGCCGTGATGTACCGCCTGGCAACCGCCCCACCTCCTGCAACGGCGACTGGCTGAACAGTGCTACTGATCTGCTGAAGCATCTTTGCATAACGCCCGAGCTCGGGCCACGCCTTATCCCCGAATAACCTGCCGCTGAGCTTGATAACGACCCGCTTCCTGACCGTCACGCTAACTGGATCCTCCCATAAACAGGTTCTCCTGATCCCCTAGCACTTTTTTAACGGATCGCTCCACTTTCTCACGGCTCTCCGCGGTGGTGTAGACGCGCAGCATGTCAAAAAAGCCCAAAATGGATTCGACAAGCGGAATGTGCGAAAGCGGCACTTCTTTCACGTTTTCCCTATCGACCACCAGAATGGACTGCATCTCCTCCTTTCCTGGCGTGAGCGGCATCGAAGGCGCCCTGGAGGCGTCCACAAAAACAGTCTCGGCCGCGACGCGGGACGCTTCCGCAATGCGCCTGCCGAGCGCCTGAAGCGCCTTTCTGTCCGTCTGATGCTTGCCACGCTTTTGCAGCAGCTTTTCATAGGCCGCCTTTAGCAGGCGCCTGTCGCGGTAGTCGCTAGCGAGCCGAACTGCTACCTTCCGACTGCCTGCACTTTCAGCGCGGCAGAGCTTTTCCAGCGTGGCCTCATCCGTGAGGTTCTGATAATTCCGCAGAGAAATGTCCGTAAGGCCGAGTTCCTCGTCAGCGGCGATCATGGCGTGCAGGAGCATCACTTCTGCGGATCTGACTGTTTTGTGGAAGTAGACAGCCTTGAACATCTGATAACGCGAGATCAACATCGACTCTAGAGAATTGAGTGCGGACTTGTTTATGGCAAGCCTATTGTTCCATACCTCGAGCGAACCGAGTATTCTGTGATAGTCCACTTTTGCGTACTCTGCTCCAGTAAACAGGCCGTCCCTTGGCAGGTAATCCATGATGTCGGCAGAGAGCGCGCCGGAGATTATTTCGTTGAGAAACGTGACCTTGGCTGGAGCGAAGGACAGCTTGCAGGTGAGCTCCACGCTGCATCCATGCCTTCGCAGGACGTCCGCTATTTCTGACTTTGCGATTATCATTTTGCCGATGTCTTCGTGGCTGGTCTTCAATCGATACTCCAACACCTCTTCGAAGAGGTGGGAGAAAGGCCCGTGTCCGATATCGTGAAGCAGCGCGGCCAG
>DATEEE010000116.1:0-13279 GCA_035281285.1 Nitrososphaera sp. | reverse complement strand
GAGGGAAGGTCTGACTTGTTGGCGGCGATGACGAATGGTTTTGCGCGGGCCCTGAGCAGCTTGCAGAAGGAAAGTATGTCCTGTTCAGTCCAGGAGACTGGCTTTTTCGAAGCCAGGCCGGACTCGTGCAAAGTGGAAAATATCACAGGCTCAGAGATTGCCAGGCCGGATAGTCTCTTGGCAAGCATCTGCTCCAGTTTTTGCCCCTGGCTTTCCGCCTCCCTCGCCGTCTTGGCCCAATCCCTGCTGACGAGCGAAGCCATCCAGAGGTCGAATTCCTCCTCTACAAACTCTATGTCAAACATCGGATCGCCGCTGCCCGCAGGAACCGGTCTGCCGTTGCTGTCAGTCGAGCCGGACGCGTCGACCACGTGGATCAGCGCGTCCGCTTGCCGTGCGTCGTCGAGAAACTTGTTGCCCAGGCCCTTGCCAGTATGGGCGCCTGGGACGAGGCCGGCCACGTCGACCAGCTTTACGGGGACGAACCGGTTGCCGTCCACGCAGATCGAATGCACGGGGTTGTCCTGGACCCCAAACTCGCGGCAGGCGCACTTGACCCGCGCATAGGCCACACCAACGTTGGGAGCTATCGTCGTGAAAGGGTAGTTTGCCGCCGCAACCGCAAGCTCTGTGGCAGCGTTAAAGAATGTGGACTTGCCGACGTTTGCCTTTCCAATCAAGCCAATGATCATTATAGGAGGCGGAATTCAAAGTGCCCAGCCCGAATTAATGTCTTTCAAGACCGGAGAAAGTCCTGACAAGCTTCATATCAGAAATGGAATCTAATGTCGCTGCGTTGAATAGCGAAGCCTCTTCCTGGATTGCAAAGTTGCGGCTAGAAAAACATCCGGAGGGAGGGTACTTTGTAGAGACCTACAGGTCGGACCTGGCAATCCGGTTTCCTGGCCAACGCGAGAGCCGGCATCTGTCTTCTGCGATCTACTACATGCTGGTAGGAGATCAGTTCTCTGCCTTCCACAGGATAAAGTCTGACGAAATTTGGCACCACTATGCAGGAGGCACGTTGGCGCTGCACGTACTGGGCAAGACCAGACCCATCCTCTTGGGAAAGTCAGGGAGCGCTCGGCCCCAGGCAATCATCCCGAAAGGAAAGTGGATAGCAGTTTCGGTAAAGTCTGGAGGATTCTGCCTGGCCGGCTGCACGGTATCCCCCGGCTTCGACTTCTCTGACTGGGAGCTCGGAAATGCTGCCCGGCTCGCGGCAGAATACCCGGCTCAGAAGAAGGTCATTGAAAAATACGCCATTGTTTAATAATAGCACGGCTGCCCGCTAACTTGTGCCCTCTGGAAAGGCCGTCTGCATAGTGAGCGGCGGCATGGACTCGGTCTGCTACTCGGCTGTACTTGGCCAAAAGTTCGAATTGTACATGATAACATTTTCGTATGGCCAGCGCGCGAAAAGAGAGATCTCTAGGGCCCGTGAATTTTCCCGCGTCCTCAAGGCGGGGGATCACAAGGTGGTGGACATAAGCTTCATGAAAGATTTGTATGGAAAAAGCAACGCCTTGACGGACGCCGCGCAGAGGCTTCCGCGCAGCTTTGAGCGTAACCTCGTCGTGCCGGTAAGAAATGCGATATTTCTTACGATAGCAACCGCATGGGCAATGAGTATTAACGCCAAGACCGTTGCGTACGGTGCACACACCGGTGACACGGAATCATACCCCGACTGCAGACCGGAATTCTCGAGATCGCTTGAGCAAACGCTCAACCTGGCTGAGGCAGACGGCATCGCTGCGGGCACGCGCGGCGCAGTTTCGATCTTGTCCCCTGCTATCGAAAAAATCGACAAGCCCTCGCTTATTCGGGCCGGCCACAGGATTCTTGGCGATGGCATATTCCGCACGTGGAGCTGTTACTCTGACGGAATCAGGTTGGGCAGGAATTACGTCCATTGTGGCCGTTGCGAATCGTGTATAAATAGGAAAGTTGCCCTGTATAGGGCAGGGATAGAGGACAAAACACATTATGCAGAGAACAGTTCAGGGCGAAAGCCTAGTGCGGCTAAGCGAGATATTTACAAGCATTGAGGGAGAGGGAATCCTTTTTGGAACAAAGACGATGTTCGTCAGGCTTGCAGGCTGCCCCCTAAAGTGCCACTGGTGCGATACGCCTTACGCTATTCCGATGGAGAGCGGCGAAGAATATTCTTTCGCGCAGGCAAAAGACCTGATCCTAAAGAACTTGGAGCCCAACACCTACAAGGTGAACTTTACAGGAGGCGAACCGCTCGCGCAGCACGAGGCAGTGGGAGAGCTGGCAAGGTTCGCAAGGGAGAGGGGCGTCCGGACATACCTGGAATCGGCTTGCTATGACTCGTCCCGGTTCGCAAGGGTCGTTTCTGACATTGACATTTGCAAAATTGAGTTCAAGTTATCCGACTCGGGGGCGGTTGAAAAAAAGGCCTACCCGAATCTGATAAAGAACGAGCTGGAGTGCCTGAGGCTTTCAGTTGAGAACCGCAAGATTACGTACGTAAAGATAGTCGTGACAAATTCTTCTGACATTGGCGAGTTCAAAGAGCTGGTTCGGCGAATCTTTTCGACTATCAGTGCAAGAGATTTAGCAGGATTTATAATACAGCCGAGCGATAAAATTGACGAGCCATCGTTGGAAAAACTTTTTGGCTTTTACGACGCAGTCTATCCTGAATACAGCGAAGTGCGGGTCGTCCCGCAAATGCACAAGGCCATAGGAGTCAGGTAGCGAACAGTGTCTACTTCGGAGAGGCGTTCCGTTAACAAGAAGAGAATCTCAAAGCTGGTCCGCCAGCTTTTGATAGAGCTCGGAGAGAACCCTGACAGGGAGGGGCTGGCCGGGACCCCGAGCAGGATCGCCGACATGTATGAGGAGATTTTTGGCGGCTACCGGATGGACGCAGAGCTCGACGTTAGCTTTTCAGAAGAGACCGACGCAATAGTGGCAAAGGACATTCAGTACTACAGCATGTGCGAACACCACATGCTGCCGTTCTTTGGCAAGATCCACGTTGCCTACGTCCCTGCAGGAAAGGTATTCGGAGTGTCCAAGCTGGTAAGGCTCGTGGAAAAATACTCAAGGCGCCTCCAAATCCAGGAAAGGCTGACAAAACAGATAGCAGACGAGCTGGTCAGGATGGGCGTGAAGGGTGCACTCGTGATCGCCGAAGGCGAGCACCTGTGCATGAAGATGCGCGGCGTGAGAAACGACAGCTCCATCACTACTATAGCCCACAGGGGCGTGCTGGGTGAAAAGGAAGTGCGCGAACACGTCCTCGCCCTGATATACAATCCCAAGTCAAAAGTCAGGACACTCTAGGCGATTCAGACAATATGATTCGCAGTCTAGCCGAAGCAGTAGCTTGCTATTCTACTTCTGCGGCAGAGGACTCTTGCTCTTCGATCTCTTCCTCATCCGCCTGCCTCCGCCTTCTTCTCTGGCGCTTGGCCTGTTGCGGCGCAATGTTCTTGCCGTAGAATTCCTTTACCTCTGGTGCGTATAGGAAGCCTAGCACAACACCGCTGAGGGTCATTCCGAGGGCGTAAATCCCCATTGTTTCCATCAGGCCGCCTGCGTCGTAAAGGAACGCAAATCCAAAAGCAATCGCGACTACCTGCATGGTACGCGACATGGTCCAGCCCCATCCCTTGCCCAGGAACAGCCCAGCGGCAGAGCCAAAGAACGCGAGCGCTATCGGTAATTCAGCCACGCCGAGGATCCCCAATATGCTGCCTACCAGAGCGAGCAGCCCGGAATTGAGCGACGGCAGGGCACTTGGCAACTCGAGCCCACCAGTGGATAGGCCGTTCATGAACAGAATGGCTCCGACCACTGCATTGAGCCCTACAAGAATCAAGATCTCTAGCGGCCTGTTTAGGATGAACATGTCGTGATTGTTCCGGATCCATGGGGAATTGTAATAAGAATAAGTAAGTAGAGGGGAGCTACACACAGGACCCGGTGGGAGGGAGGATTCCCTCTTAGCGCCACTCTGCCTCCTGCGGTTGTGCCTTCCGCTGCATGAATCTCGTGTCGTAAATCCATTAGAAGGACCCGCCGGGTGGATTGTTAGAATCATTGACCGCAATAGCTTGACAGCAGAGTTGTCCGAAATAACATAGATCAGACTAATAAGCGTCCTCCGGTTAGAATGGGCGTTTGGCCGGGTGTAGGCTGACGTTCTATGGAGGAGTGGACGAAGTCGGCGGCAACAAGATCCTACTTGAAGACAGTGGTGCCAGAATTTTTCTAGACTTTGGAAAGGGATTCTCACGCAGGGCTCAATTCTTTGAAGAGTACCTGAAACCCAGGTCTGCAAACGGCCTTCTCGATTTTATCGAGATGGGGCTTGTACCCGACATATCGGGCATATACAGGGACGATCTGCTGGAGATGGCAGGCAGAAGGGCCGGACCTCCCGACGTTGACGCGGTGTTAGTTTCCCACGCCCACGCCGACCATGTCGATTACATCTCGTTTTTGCACCGTGACATTCCGGTTTACATGGGAGCTACCTGCCACGGAATACTCAAGGCAATTCAAGAGCGGGCTCCCAGGGACTTTGAAAGAGAGGTGCTGGACTTTGTCCCACGGCCTTCAAAGCGCGGGGCAAAGCCAGTGGCAAGGAAAATCGAAACCTTCAGGTCGGGCCGGAAATTCAAAGTGGGCTCACTCGAGATCCACCCCATCCATGTGGATCATTCGATCCCCGGCGCCTACGGCTTTATCATCCACACCAGCACTGGCGCGGTCGTGTACACCGGCGACATCCGGCTTCACGGGGCCAGGCCGGAAATGACCCGCGAGTTTGTCCAAGAAGCAAAGGTCTCAAAGCCCGTGGCCATGATATGCGAGGGTACTCGGATAGCCGACGAATTCCACGAAGAAAGCGAAGCGAAGGTCTTTTCAGAGGCAAACTCACTCGTGTCTGCTCACAAGAACGCGCCGGTATTCGCGGACTTTAGCTTCAAGGACATGGACAGGCTCAGGACTTTTTACCGAATTGCAGTTCGAAACGGCCGCAAGCTGGTTGTAAAGCTCAAAGACTGTTACTACCTGAAGCAGCTATCGCAGGACTCGAACCTAGGCATTCCGAACTACGACGACAAGGAAGTGGTAATTTACAAGCCAAAGCAGGTCTCAGGCACGTATGCTGACGGCGATTACTACGGCGACGACGCCAAGTTCGCCAGCATGCCAAACGCAAAGACGGCCGCTGAAATTAGCAAGGAACCTGGAAGGTATCTGTGCGGGTTCGGCTACTTTGGATTCTCTGCGCTCATAGACATGAAGCCCCCACCGGGCTCGCTATATCTGCACTCGTCGAGCGAGCCATACAACGAAGAGATGGTCCTGAGCCAGGACAGAGTGGACAACTGGCTTCAAAGGTTTGGGATGGAACGCCACCAGATCCACTGCTCTGGCCACGCGAGAAGCCGCGACCTATTCCAGGTGGTGAAGGAAATTGATTCACAAATGCTCTTCCCTGTCCACTCCGAGCACCCAGAGATGTTTGTCAGAGCGACACGGAAGATGACGATCGTAGAGGAAGCCAAAGTGTATTCCCTCTAGAGGGCACAGCCAAAACTATTTGAACTTCCGGATGTGGCAGCTACTTTGACTGGAAAGGATATTGTACCCCTGTAGCGGAGCTGTTTGAGAGGTCGTTGCCGTTTGTCTGATTCTTGGATAAACTGCACCGCATGTAGCGGCAGGTTCGGCGCCGAGCAATCGATATGTCCATCCTGCGGAGCTGTTAATCCTATCTGGCAACCGCACAGGAAAACACGGCGTTCCGACGGAAAAGTTGCGCTGGTGTTGATCGCAGTCAGTATTGCCGCCATTGGGACTCTGTTCCTGGCTTCAAATGCCTTGCCTTCGTGGCTTGGCGATGAAGGCGAAACACCCTCAATTTCGATCCTGCCCGGTATGCGCCAGGAACCCAAACTCGTACCCCAGGAAGAACTGGTCTCACACGCGCTCTCACTGATAAACAAGGACAGGTCGGACTTCGGGCTTGGCCCGGTAAAGCTCGGCAGCAACACCGCGGCTCAGGTCCATGCCGAGGACGTCTTTAGAAATAAGCAGATTTCACATTGGCTGTCAAACGGTGAAAAGCCTTACATGACATACTCCAGGTACGGGGGCGAGGGAGGAATGGGTCAGAACGTTGCCATCGCGGGCTTTAGCAGGCAGCAGTACGACCAGTGCGTAAATAACGTATTCTATGACTGCGAAAAGATAGACCCGATCGCCACGATCGAAGAATTGCAGTACGAGATGATGTACAATGACTTGGAATGCTGCGCAGACGGCCACAAGAATAACATCCTTAACAATTTCCGGACCGACGTAAGTATAGGGATAGCGTATGACCAGTACTACCTTGTGTTGGTTCAGAACTTTGAAAATAACTACGGGCTGGACATTGAGGTGACGGACCAATCCGTCACAATATCCGGCGATTTTGACGCTGGAGCTATAGACCATGTGGCCATTTACTATGATCCTCTTCCCACTCCTGAAACGTACGAAGCGAATAAACGACTTCTATCATATTCGCAGGGAGAACTTGTCGCGGCTTTCGTAAAGCCCTTGCCTCCAGGGTTTCATTATGAGCAACCCGAGGGATACACGTTGCTGGTTGCCGATAGGTGGAGCGCTTTGAAAGGATCGCCTGTCGACGTATCATTCAACCTAGCCAAAGCCGTCAGTGGGGACGGAGTCTACTCAGTTGCAGTAATCGCGGAATCCAAGGAAGGCGAGAGCTTTGAAGCGGCTGCCTACTCTGCAGTGATCGCATCAGAATCCGCAAGCCCACCGACTACTCCATAGTGACAAACTAGCCGGGATAACGCCGCGGATCAGTTGGCTCCTGCAAACTGTCCCAAAAGGCCGGCTAATAGTATATTTATGACGTCAGCAGATTGTGAGCCAGACTGCCACATGAGCGCCGTAAGCGAAATAATGACGTCCAGAAAAACAGTCATCCTCGCCGAGGAGTCAAACCCTTCTATCCTTGATGTGACGAGGTTGATGCTGAAGAACAAGATCGGATCAGTTGTTATTGTCAACCGTAGCGGTAGGCCGGTGGGCATAGTAACAGAGCGCGACATCTTACGGAAAATTTCTAGGCTAAAACGTCCGGCCGGCGATATTCGAGCGAAGGAGGTTATGTCGTCGCCAGTGGTTGTGGTCAGGAGCTACGATTCGGTTGAAACAGCTGCTGCCGTCATGTCAAAGAAAAAGATAAAGCGGCTAGTTGTGCTGGAACAGGACGGCTCGATCGCGGGTGTGATTTCAATCACAGATATCGCACGCAAACTAGCCAAGATCCTGACCGACGAGCAAAACAGATTCAGCGGATTGCGGGCCGCACTAGAGTCCTAGGTTGTCTGACTAGACCCGCTGCGCAACAGTGACTTGCGATCTTTCCGCAACGTTACTTAAAAACAGTAAAACAGCAAGGAAGGGGAGGCATTATCATGCAACGCCCTTGCAGGCCATAATAGTGCCGCAGTTCGCGCATATTGCTCGCCTAACCCGTTCGTCCATGCTGAAACTCGCATATCCGCGAGTAACATACAATTGTAGATTCGACTATTTAAGACAGCTGTCTAATTTCACCATAGAATCTGTTAATTCATGTAGACTATCGGCAATGGACCTTGGCCACTGAGAAGGCTTTTCAGTGTGCCGCCGGGTCCGCCACGACACTCTCAAAGTGAAGGGAGGCGAGGAGCCGTTCGGCTAATTGGCAGGGCCGGATCAAGGTTTTTCCAGCTGTCGATCTCGTAAAAATTGATGGCAAAGTTTCCTGTGAGAAAAGCGCCCGATGCGAAAGGCTGAAGCGTCGATAAAACTGCCAGACCTTTCCTCTCGTTCGCAAACTCTTTCAGGCGCGATACTTCTCGGCTCCTGAGTCGTGGGAGACCCGAACTGGCCTTTACCTGGATGAACCATTTTGAATCACGGTGTGAGGCGGTGATATCCGCCGGACCTCTGCTCCCGGGAGACAGGCTTACGTAACTCCATCCTGAAGATTTCAGGTATAGCGCAACTACATATTCAGCTTCCCTGCCAAATTTGCTCCAGGAATATCTCAAGCGGCCTGCAGACGCTGAAGCAGCTTAAAGCTCTTTTTGGCAATGGGAGCTAACCTCCGGCTGAAATTTCCTCAAACCGAATAACGCGATGCAAGCGCAGGGGAGATAGAAAAAGATTCCCAGATACATATTTGAGCCGGGGGACAATTAGCCTGCCGCGCAGATGCGGGGAACTTCGTATGTCACGCTCAAGGTAGGCAGATGGGATCTGGGCGACTTGGTGAGGGATCCTTCGGGAGACGACTTTAGGCGCTTGCTTGACTCGATCGAGTCAGATGTAAGGCAGTTCGAAGCTGCAAGGCCAACTCTCAGCTCGGACATCCGAGGATCAGAATTTCTAGACTTAATCCATTCCGTTGAGGCGATAGCGGAAAAGATGAGCGTCGCGAGCGGCTTTGCTCACCTGCAGTACTACGCTGACACATCCTCGAGCGAGGCCTCCGCGCTGGTAACTAGGATCGAAAAAATTTCTTCAGAGGTTTCAAACAGGATGCTCTTCTTTGACTTGTGGTTCAAGAAGGGCATCGATGAGCTTACTGCCGAGAGGCTGATCGCTTCGGTCCCAAGCGTCTACAGGGAGTACCTGCGCCACAAGCGCTTGGTCGCAAAGTTCTCGCTGAGCGAGCCTGAGGAAAAAGTCATCAACACCCTAGAAGTCACCGGAACCCGGGCGCTTGTGAAGATCTATGACAAAATGACGAGCTCGTTTGAATTTTCGATGAGGGCAAGGCGGGGGAGAACAACTGTCGTTCGGCATTTTGACAACAGGGAAAAGCTCGTCTCCTTGGTTAGGAGTCCCAATCCTTTGACAAGACAGGCAGCATACAAGGCGCTCTTTGAAGTGTACATCAAGAACAGCAGCGTACTAGGCGAAATTTACCAGAACGTCGTGATCCAGTGGCGGGACGAGGCGGTCGACATGAGGGGCTACCCGTCCCCAATCTCGGTGCGCAACATCGCCAATAACCTAGACGACGCTACAGTGGGAGCCTTGCTTGCGGCATGCAAAAAGAACTCCGTAATTTTCCAAGATTATTTCAGGGAAAAGGCGGCGATGCTGGGAATGAAAAAACTCAGGCGGTACGACTTATACGCTCCCCTGGCGACAAAGGAATCCAAGGATAGCAAATTTTCTTACGGCAAAGCCGTGTCCGCGGTCCTGGACACCTTTGGGAACTTTGACCCGCAGCTCCGCAAAATGGCGGAGCGCGTATTCGACCAGCGCCATGTAGACTCTGAAATTCGCAAGGCAAAGCGCGGCGGGGCATTTTGCTACACCGTTTCACCAAAGATGACTCCTTATGTGCTCCTGAACTTTGACGGTAGGAGCCGTGACGTCGCTACGCTCGCACACGAGTTCGGGCACGCGGTTCACAGCATGCTTGCTTCAGAGATGCCCATAATGGTCGCGCACGCGCCGCTGCCGCTGGCCGAGACGGCGTCGGTCTTTGCAGAAATGCTGCTAAACGAGATGCTGGCCGAAAAGATGTCAAAGAAAGAGCGCAGGCTCCTGCTGGCCGAGCAAATTGACGACATGTACGCGACAATCATGCGGCAAGCCTACTTTACGATCTTTGAAGTCGATGCCCACCGGGCCATAGCCGAGAACAGCGCCACCATTGACTCTGTTTCAACGATGTACATGGACAGCTTGAAGGACCAATTCGGCAGCTCGATAGCGATAAGCCCCGAGTTCCAGTGGGAATGGGTGTACATCCCGCACTTTTACCACACGCCATTCTACACTTACGCGTACTCCTTTGGGAACCTCCTGGTACTTTCGCTCTTCCGGCAGTACAAGCTGGAAGGCAGGGCTTTCGTCTCAAAGTACATGAAAATCCTGTCCGCAGGCGGATCCAGAAAGCCAGAAGAGCTCCTGATGGAGGAAGGCATCGACATTTCACAGGAGCGATTCTGGCAGCAGGGATTTGACTATGTCAAGGGAATGATAGAGCAGCTGAAAACACTTGCGCAATGACGACGTCCTACTGACTGCTGCCATTGCGGGGTCGATGGCAGCCGGCGTAATATTCCCGGCGCCCGGCATAGCGGTCGAGCGCTACATCCTTGTCTGGCTAGGTGCATTGCTCTTTCTTAACCTGATCCGGCTCAGAACGCAAGACCTTCTCCTGACGTTTAAAAAGCCGGCGCAGATACTCACGCTTTCCGTTGTAAAGCTCGCGGCGCTGCCCGTCGCGCTCTACGGCCTCGCGCTTGCCGTATACGAGCCCGTCGCGCTGCCCGTCCTCCTGCTATCTGGAATCTCTACTGGGCTGGGTGCTCCGTTTGTGATAAACCTAGTCGGTGGCAGACTTCCGCTGGTCGTTGGCATGATTATCGCGACTTCGCTTGCAGTCCCTTTCGTCCTGCCTTTCCTCGTCTATGCCTTAGTGGGATCCCAGTTTGACATACCCATCGGCCAGATGATTTTCCTACTTGCGGCGGCGCTCTTCACCCCTCTCGCTGCTGGCTGGGTCACCAAGCGCAAGTTCCCCGCCGCGGCGGGATTTGCCGATAGGAATTCGTTTCCGCTTTCGCTGGTATTTATAGTCCTCATCAACTATGGCATGTTCGCCAAGTTTTCCTCGTACTTTTACACCGATCATGTATTCCTCGCCCAGACGATTGTGCTTTCATTCCTCTGCTTTGGAGCATACAGCGCAGCGGGGTACTTTGCGGCCGGAGGAAGTAGGGAGAACAGGTCAGCCGGCATGATTTCAATGACCTATGTCAACAACGTACTCGTCGCCGTATTTGCATTCCAGTTCTTTAGCCCCGACGTTGCGGCGCTGGCCGCGCTGTACAATATTCCTTACTACGCCGGTATCATTGCATTCAAGAAATTCATTCCAAAAAGCTGATATTCGCTCGCCCTTCTTGATTGTTAGATGCCAGTAATTCAGATCACCATGAGTGTCGGACGGAACGTGGAGCAAAAACGAGAGCTGGTGAGCGTACTTACAAAGGAAGCTGCGAGAATACTGAAGACAAAGGAAGAAAGTGTACGCGTCCTTATCTACGAAGTCTCAAACGAGAACTGGGGCAATGCCGGAATTCTGGGCATTGATATGAAGTGACAACCCTCAGTGCCGCCGCCTAACCTTCAGCCGCTTCTAGGATTGATTTTGCCTGCTTGTAGTGAACGGCATCGATCATCCTGCCTTCAAGGTTCACGGCTCCCTTGCCGCTCCCTTTCTCCATTGCGTCCCCCAAGGCGTGGACGACTTTTCGCGCCCATTCGACCTGGTCCTTGCCGGGCCGGAAAGCGCGATGGACGGCCTCTATCTGGCCGGGATGGATTACACACTTTCCGGAATAGCCCAACCTCCTTGCGATCTGAGAATCCCTGGCAAGACCTTCGAGGTCCTCGATCTTTTGCCAGATGCCGTCTACAGAGTCAATGCCAGCTGCCCTGGCATCGACTGGGACCTTGGCGCGGGCGTAGGAATACCCAGAAGAATCCTTCTCGTCAAAGTCTAACTTCATGTCGTGAAGGAAATCAAAGACGCCAAAGACAAGACAGTTAATTCTGTCGTCAGCCGTCGCGATGCTGTATGCGTTCACTACTCCCCTGGCCGACTCTATGGAAGGCATGATGTTGAGTGACGGCCTCGTAGATCGCTCAAGGGCGGCAGCCTGCTTTACAACATTCATGATCTCGCCGGCGTCATTGACCTTGGGAACAACCACACCGTCAAAAGCTCCTGATTTCATGATGGCTTGCAGATCGTCGGGCAGCAGGCCGGACTCTGGCGAATTGGTTCTAACATAAACCTGGCTTTTGAAATCGTCTCTGCGCGACAGGGCCTCGGCGACCATCGCCCTTGCCTGCGCTTTTTCATTTGCCGGCACCGAGTCCTCCAGGTCCAGGCAGACCACGTCAGCGTCTAGCGATAGAGCTTTTTCAATGAATCGCTTGCTGTTTCCAGGGACAAAGATCAGGCTTCGGAACATTTAGTGGGCAGAAATGAGAAAGAAAGGGAAATTGTAAAAGCTTTCGCTTTTACAGACTGTGCGGTGTCGTCAGGATCTTGCCGAACTGCTGGGCGTTGGCCATCATCACGTGGCCTTCGACCATGTTGCTGAAGGGAAGGACAGTGTCTATCACCGGCTTGATCTTTCCCCTGCCCATCCAGTAAATCACATCCTCAAGCTCCGCCTTTGTTCCCTGGGTCGAGCCCAGCAGATTAGTTCCTTTGAAGAATAGGTACCTCAGATCTATCGTAGAGTCGTAGCCTGTTGTCGCTCCCGTCGCAACTAATGTTCCTCCCATCTTTAGCAGGCCTACCTCTTGTGGGAAGGTGGCCTTGCCAATGTGTTCAAAGACAACGTCGACTCCTTGTTTCTTCGTTACATCCCTCACCTTCTTGTACCAATCAGCTTCGCGGTGGTTTACAGCATGATCGGCTCCGAGCTCGATGCATTTATCCATCTTGTCCTTGTTGCCTGCGGTGGCTATTACCGTGCAGTTGTAAAGCTTTGCGATCTGGATTCCGACCATTCCCACTCCACTTCCTCCACCCATGATGAGTACGGTCTGGCCCGGCTTGATCTTAGCCCTGCCGACCAGCATGTGCCAGGATGTCATCCCGACCATTGAGATCGCTGCTGCGTCGTGGAATGAGACATTGTCTGGAATCTTCGCGACATTCACTTCTGGCAGGTGTGTGTACTGTGCAAACGCGCCCCACAGAGGCCCAGTCTGGAAGCCCCAAATCGTCCTGTCGTTGCAGTCGTATTCCCTGCCTGACGTGCACATGTCGCATACCCTGCAGCTCATGTTAGAGTGCGAAACAACTCTGTCGCCAGCTTTGAGCTTTGTAACGTCAGAGCCTACTTCGACAACCGTGCCGGCTGCATCACTTCCAGAAATGTGTGGCAGCGGAGTCTTTACCGGCTCGCCCCAAATGGCCCAGAGGTCGTTGTAGTTGTACGACGCACTTTCCACCTTGATCATGACTTCGTTCGGCTTTATCTTGGGAACGTCAATATCTTCAATCTTGACAACCTGCTTTGGATCCTTGCTATATTCTCTGAAAACTGCTGCCTTCATCGTGCGGCAAGATCTGTCCAGACCTTAAATAGTTAACTATCACGGGAGATTAAATTGCGCGACTTTTCAGAACTAGCGTCTATCGATCTTGAAATCTCGCTTTGGTTGTTGGATCCGCAGC
>DATEEE010000115.1:0-10406 GCA_035281285.1 Nitrososphaera sp. | reverse complement strand
TAGATCCTTGTCTTTGCGCGCAGCCTGTGCTCACCAAGCAGGTATCCATTATCGGACGTAAATACAATCACGGTGCGGCCAAGCTCGGTGTTATTTACCAGAGCTGCAACTACGCGTCGTACCAGATCGTCCACTGCCCTCATTGACTCCATGCGGTCATGGAAATGGTTCTCAAGACACTTGATGTGAGCTGCGCTGAGCAATGGGGCGCGAGCTCCCTGGGGCTTATCTGACACGTCCGCCTCATTAAAGGACGGCGGCTTTGGCATCGGTATATTGTCGGTTGTCCCAGCGTATCTCCCGGGCGGCTTGGTTGTCTGCATTGTGCCATAATTCATAGTGCAGGAATTTGTAGTATGATCGGTATGCGGCGCGAGCGGGTTGATGTAGAGAAAGAACGGTGTCGCATCGCTCGACTCCCTTTCGTTTATGTATTCGACCGACCGCTTTGCAATGACGTCCGTCTGGTAGTCGCTCCATTTGTTGCCATAATTAACAAGCTTGCCGTTGTCGTTTACCGTGTATGAATACATCGCGTAAGTAGAGTCGCCAACTGTGGCCTGCCAGTCGTCCCATCCCGGCGGCACGTAAGTCTCCGGGGTGTCGATTCCGTAGTTGTTGAGGTACTTGCCTACGTACCCTGTATGGTACTGGGCGTCACTCAGCCATGTAGCGAGGGTAGAGTTGTCGACAAGCTTGCTGGCGCCGCCAGTTGGAAGTACATTGTGCCACACATCGTGGTTGTGGGGATATTGGCCGGTGAGAAAGGTAGATCGGGAGGGGCAGCAGAGCGGGTAGGACACAAACGAGCTCGGGAACTTGGTGCTTTTGTCGATGATCTGCTGCTTGATGTTTGGGGCAAGTCCGTTGCTAATCAGAAGGTCAAGCGTTCGGTCCTCAAGATCGTCAGCCATGATTACGACTATGTTCGGCCGGCTGATGGTCACGTCCGCAGCATTGGCGGTGGGCAAGCCCACAGGCTGCGGGTACTGGCCTGCGAGCATGGCCATTATCAGCGCCGCTGCAGCCACTGAGAATTTGCCTGACCTCAAGAGAGAACAAGTTGATCGGGCTTGTATAGTAACTTTTGTGTGCACTTCAGTGTCTCGACCAAGAAAGCTTCAGATAGCTCGAATCATAATAGCGAAGGGGCGCGTTCGTATTGGTAGATATTGAAAGACATCGGAGCGGCGATGATCGGCTTGAGCGCAGCTCCAGCGCAAAGAAACGTTTTCTGGCCAGCATGGTAATGGATTACGAAAAATGGCATGATGGAACGGGATACGATCTCACCGCCCTGGACGAAACGACACAGGAGGACCGGCAGGAGATTGTAGGCATTCTGCGCACGAAAATAGATGAGCCATGGCGGACTTTTGAAGCCCTAGATCGGATCAACACACCAGACAGCCTTTCAGAGATCGAACGTGCCTTGAAGCACCCTAACCTTGAGGTCCGCATCGCAGCCGCGAGATTCTCAAGGGGAAGGGAGAACGAGAAGGAGCGGATCCTTGTAGAAGCGCTAGAGAAATCTGAATTCTATGGCGGACTTACGCAGGCGTTAGTTCAGGTGGAAACTTTCCATCCGCCTGCAATTGTGGACGCGCTGCTTAGGGGCCTGTTAAAGCGCGGCGACTCTGGAGCAGTAAGTTTCGCGGGCATGCTGCTTTACGTACATGGCAAAGCCGACTCATCATTTGACTGGGAACGAAGACCACTTTTCCTCAGATTTGGCGCGCAAAATATTGAGGATCGCAGAAAGGCATTCGTTGAGCTGTGCGAAATTATCGGAGTAGATGCCTCGCATTACCTGACCGAGCGGTCTGACCCGTGTTAACACCCACGCAATTAAATGATTGGGCAGCAAATCACTGAAGCGCGCAATGCGTAAAAATCTTAAGTCGGCCCAGCTAGCTGCGATGAGACTTGCTAAGGACGTATACGAAGGAAATCCTTCCGTGCTTTGTAAGGTGTTTCTTTTTTGTCACTTTCCCTTCGCGCTGAAGCAACAACAGGATGTCCCTAGGCGAACCAACCCCGATTGAATGGCCGATTTCCCTGGCGGTTAACCCGGCGCCATTTTCGTGCAAGAGCCGGATTATCGACTCCTTCTGCCTTCGCCTCCTGCTTGCAGCAAATTGGCTAACCCTATTCTCAAAGGTCATATGCCAATCGTGTTTTGAGAAACATAGTAATAAACTTGATTGATATCTAGTTACATAGTTATCTTCGCTATTCGGCTACGTTCATGCAGCGCTAATTCCCAAGCAATGGTTGGTCGACACGTTCTGCATCATTTCTGAAAAGGCAAATTGAAAACGTATGTTGCTATAAGCGATGCGGTCGCAAATTAGGCATGTCGGAGAGAGCGTCTGGGGATATCTCTAGGTGCGACATTTGCGGCGAACCGTTTAGCTCGGCGGTCGAGGCGCAAACCCACGGCCGAATTCACGAAAAACAGGCAGCGGAAGAGGAATCCGATTTGAAAGTTGATGTTTCAATGACTCCTGCAGAAGAGCGTGAAAACGAGCGAGAGGACTCTGTAAGGGAAACGAGGGATTAGTCAGAATCCATCAAGGTTGTGGACTGGTGGGATTCAGACCAGCTTCTTTACTACCATCAGAGTAGAGCTCGACCTTACCAGAGTGCTAGTTCTGATATCCCTTACCAGCTTTTTCAGGTCGTCTTCAGTATCCGACCTTACCTTAACAAAGAACTCGTATACGCCTGACACCCGCACCGCGTATTCGACGTTTGGGATCTTTTTCATGTCCGCGGCAAATAGATCCGACGAGTCGGTCTCACAGCTGACTAGAATAAATGCGATTGGCACTCCGTACGGTTCTTGGTAGCCGCCGTTATTATGCTATTTGCATCGGCCGGGACGGTTCCGATCACCTTATTAATTCCTCAGAGGGTATGCGTCCATGGCAGCAACGTTTCTGGTGTTCTTCAAGTACAAGTCAATGGACAAGGAGGAGGCACAAAAGGCAGCCGGTCAGTGGCGCGAAATGAAGAGTTCCC
The DNA here is from genome assembly GCA_035281285.1 of Nitrososphaera sp. GTDB lineage: Archaea > Thermoproteota > Nitrososphaeria > Nitrososphaerales > Nitrososphaeraceae > Nitrososphaera. The sequence continues at coordinate 7,382 of DATEEE010000115.1, read as the reverse complement.
TCCCCATGGACGTCGAATTAATTGGCGAATACAACCATGCATGGGGCACCGAGTACAACGGGTTCCTTCTCTTTGAAGCGGAAAAGGCCGAGTCGTTTCTAGACTGGTGGTCGACATTTAAGGATAGCATTAGGTGGTACGTCGAGAAAACTTACACGATAACAGCTAGAAAGCGGTAGTCACAACCCAAGGCTTGATTTCTGCCGGTATTCTCTTAGAAGACATTCTTCTACCGGTTTCACTTACCGGCGAAGTGTTCAAATCATAGGTTCACGCACCAATTCTGCGTTGTCAACAAGTGCCATGAAAAGGCCGACGGGCGTAACAATAATCGCGATCTTGAACATAATCGGTGGAATCGTCATGCTTTTCGGTGGGCTAGCGCTTGTGGCTGCCGGGTCCATCCTCCCAGGACTTCCGATGACTGATGGCGAACTTTCACAGGTCCCGTCGTGGCTAATCGGTACCGGAGCAATTGCAATTGGCGCCATAATTCTCATTCTGGGGATAATCTCGTTTGTTGTCGCATACGGTCTCCTGAAGGGCGCGGGTTGGGCCTGGACCGTAACTGTCGTGCTATCTATCGTAACGATTGTGCTCAACGCAATCTCGATCGCTACGGGAAACTTTGGCGGCATTATCAGCATAATCATTAGTGCCATCATTCTCTACTATCTGTACCGTCCACACGTAAAGGCATTTTTTGGCAAAGGTCTGCCTGCCGCGGCTCCGCCGTCCTGAACGCTTGCCGTCATTCTTCGCAGGAGCCATTCCCGCCTATAGAGAGAAAATGCAGAGCCGTCAAATAATATGAAGGTCATTTATCATACATGTCCGTCTCTGCATGGTACCGCAAGTCTGCAGTCTGCGAGGAATGCGGCCGGTCATTCTACTCCAAGGAAGAACTGGATAGACATTACGAAAGGCAGCACTTCCAGCATACGATTTCGCCTTCATGACTGCTAAACGAGTGCAGCTAATACCATCTAGATAGATTGCGAAGTCGAGTTCCGATCAAGGTTGAAGTGACTATTACGCCGGTAACTATAGCTACAACCGCTGGCAACGGGAATTCGGGCACCACTACGGCAGAAAATGTCACCGAATCTATCACTTCTGCAGGATCCGCCCCGTTTGTATCCCAGCCCGGCACAATCTCGCTTATCTGAATGGTAACTGGGCCTGAATAGTTTGAACCAAGGTCGACAAGTTGACCCGCCCTTCCACCTTCTCCTGGTTGATTGATTTTCTTCCATATTTCCCGTCCATCCTCGGAATAGACGGTCATGTTGTAGCTCTCCACTGGCAAAGTACTGTCAACTTCGACATCTCCACCCTCTGGTCCTGCTTGAACAGTTTCGTTAGTAGGTCTGCCCTCTACAGGAGGTTCAATTTCATTTATGTCGCGAGGGATGCTAGCGTTGAGAAAAACTATCTCGAGGGCAATTGCGTCGTTAGGATCAAGCTGCAATTGGGCCCACCGCAATTGCACTAGGTAAATACCCTTTTCTGAAGTCTGCTCCAGCATCGGAACTTCGCTATCTGTTCCATTGAGCTGCACGTCCTCTCCCTCGATTACACCGCTCTGGTTGATCCCGTGTTCGCTCGCTACTGCGATACCTGCACTAAGAGATAGCGCTAAAGTGACCGAGAAAACCGCGAGATTGACTTGCAGCGACTTCATAACACGGATGGTTCCAGATTCAATATAAGGATCGCCGAAAAGTGCTAGGTAGATTGTCCTGCAACAGTTGAAGATAGAGCGGATTATGGAGCTATAGAAGATCTTGCGCTGTTTTTAGTCCGAAAACCTTTTGTGTTATCAGCCCCAATTCAAGGGTTATGGAAGCATTCGTCTTCGTGAACTGTCTGCTTACCATGACTGGAGTAGTAGAAAACGCCGCCAGAGCCACGCAGGGTGTATTGGCAGCGTATCCTACGACTGGAATTTACGACCTCGTTCTAAAAGTGACGGCACCGGACGAAATCAAGCTGGAAGACGTGGTGAAGAGAGTAAAGGGCATTCAAGGGGTTGCGGCGACAATGACGAGTATTATTTACAAGATGGGTCATCCAAACAGGCTTCTTGCGTAGGATGCACAATTGGACAAATCGCCTATAAGCGAAGATACTCTAGTTAACCGAGACCGCAAGAAAAAGAAGGCCAGAAAGAGAACACGGGGGCCGTATCGAAAGTCGAGCACTTCACTCTAGCCGGCGCAACAATAGGCAGTGTTTACCGTCATGCGTCGCTTCCCAAAATCACAACATCAGAAACCTTGGAATATGTTTCGCGAACATTCCTCAATGATCGCATTTCATAGTAATTATTAGGTCGGGCGAGCGAATAGAACGAGCACAATTGACACTGGAGAATTCCGAGAAAAAACTAAGGATTCTGGTGGTGGACGATGAGCCGGATATCAGAGAAACCATTAGGAGGGGCCTGGAGGCGGAAGGTTTTCTGGTGGATTCTAGCGGAGATCCGGAGGAAGCCCTAGCTCTTTTCAGACCGGGAGCATATGACCTGGCTATTCTGGACATCAGGCTGCCAAAAATGAATGGATTTCAGCTTTTTAGAGAAATTCGAAGTGCTGACCCCAGAATCAGAGTGTGCTTCATAACGGCATTCGAAGTTTACTATGATGAGTTCAAAAAGGTGTTTCCAAAGATTCACGTGTCATGCTTCGTCAGAAAGCCTGTTTCCATAAAGAAACTCGCAGAAATAATCCGCGAAGAACTGGGTCGGCCGGAACTGGCCGTTGGTGAGCCAGTGCCACCGGAGCGACGGCAAAGGTAGCCAAATCAACGAATCATGAGGCTAACATGATAGCTGCGTCGGTATCTCTACAAGACCAACTACCTTTCCCCCACAATAGTTGTATATTTTCTCGCCGGCAGCGTACCCGTTCACGTTTTCCACAGTAGAATAATTGTGCAAGACACCGACCTGCAATTTTCCATAGTTCTCCACGATCCCCGTAGCCTGGTTGTAGAATACACCGCCGCCAACGTCCAGGCTGTCGAGATTTTGAATCTTACCACTGTTCTTGATGGTAGCCTGTTTTCCGGCCCGGACAGTCGTGTCAGTGTTGTATATTGTGATATATCCTGAGTTCGTAAGCAAACCGCTGTTTTCGATGGCTCCATTGCTAATGATCTCGCCGCGATTATCAAATAATCCATCATTCGCAATTCTGCCGGTGAGCTCAGCTACGTCAATGCGACCTTGATTGATTATCCTGCTATCATTGTCAGTGGCAAGCAGTCCGCCGTTCTGGAAGATTGCCTGCCTTGGATTTTCTGGGTCGCCAAGGTCTAGGACGTTGACGAAAGTTGCGCCGCCAGTGAGCGAGATCGTGCCCTCGTTGTGGAGAGTGTAGAAACCAGAGTATTCGAATCGACTGTCGGCACCCGTTATTTCCAGAGTAGTCCCGTTTCCAACTTGAAGCACATGATCTGCTGATGGAACGAAGATTCCATTAACAGTGCACGTTCTAGTTTCTGCGTTCCAGTAGGTGGAGCCAACAGCCATCGACAGAGTGCCGCAGGTTTCAGCAGTGATACTGATGATTGGCGGGTTTGCCGGCTGGTAGGGGGCAAGGACCGGCGGGACATACAGCAGAATGAACGGAGAGACAAAGATTCCGGCGAGGGAGATGATCATTAGCTGTCGGGGTCTGTCATTCTTTCGCTTCCACACATAGGAAATGTAGCAAGACAGGAAATACAGATACGTGGTCCCTGTTACGGCCAACAGAGTAAGGATCCCGTCACCAAGGCCAACGTACTCCGGTCCGATCTGAAACAGGAGAGCAAGGCCTCCTATGACATTTGAAAGAAAAAAGTAGTAGAGCCCGCCGAACGGAAGTAGGAAAAAGACGAAGGTGGCAGGCGCGGCAAAGAACCCGGCTGCGAGTAGCCCGAATGGGATAAACGTTACCAGAACCTTCCACTCTGGTTTTAGAAACGCTGCAAGGCGTCTGGGTAAGGGCGGTCTGTGATGAGTCGGGACAGGCCTCATTCAGAATCACCAGCACCAATGGTGCGTAGGGTCTTCCATACATGATAGTGCAGGGCATTTTCTACGAGGCGTTGCAGCTTCATTACTATTCCATATTGCATCAAAAGGACTAATAAAGTTTGTTGGACAGCCAACCAACTTCTTTGTAATTTAAATCAATCGTGGTAGGGCTGCCAATGGTAGCCCGCATCCATGAAATTGATTTTCTGGCACGGTCATTCTTTGCGGGCAATGCAAGTTCGGTGCAAGAAGAGATCCCGAGGGCCTATTAGCTAGAGAATACAGTGAGGATGTTTGAGGCGTTACAGTTAAACTGGACGTGGCCTTCAGTTCTTCAGGATACCCTGATGACGCCACACAGCCATTTATTTCAGTGCCATGGAGGGCCAGGTGGTAGGCTTGTGGGGCCCCACGATATCATCAGGATCACAACTTTAGATGAAAAAAAGTGTGATGGTGCTTAGGTCAAGACAAGATGATGCGCAGAACAAGCCCTTGCCTTTCTGCAAACGAGGTAATTTCTCCTTCAAAACACCTCGGACACAATGCCAGCCTGTTGAATTCGGAAAGGAGTTCGGTCTCTTTGTCGCACCTTTCACATTTCTCATAGTTGTTTTGCTGTCTCTTAGATTTCACCGTCTGAATTCTAGAATGCATGTTTTATAATTCGCTCAGTGTAGCTATGCGGACGCGCTAGATTCTTCTGCTTTCCTCCTATAGAAGCTAACAGCTAGATCATCGCTTTTGAATCAAGCCAGTGCATTCTAGAAAAAGAACCGCCAGTCTTGGGTTCTGATTAACCTACACTCGGCCAAACTGGAGTGCGGGATAATTCTGTATCAACGCAACCCTAGAATAGCAGACAAGTCAGGCTGCCAAATCTTGGGTACTAGTTAAATCATCTGGAATGTTGCCGTATCCGCGAACGGACACGCGGGCAACATCAGGCATCAGGTCCCGGGAGAGGAAATCCCCAAATGAATTTGACTCTAATGTATTTAGATGTAATAACTAAGACATGCAACATTTTTCAGTTCCAGTCTACATCTCAACGTCCATTACATTGTCTCAAGTTGGGCAGACGCGCATGGTTTTGCGGGAGGCCGTTGTAAATGTGCTTCAAGTTATGGGGCCGAGTGGCAGAGACGTAGTCATTTCGGAGGTCAAGTCCCGTTGCAATTATGAACAGGAGTACTTGGAATCTTCGGCCGTAGTTGCCGCGCTGGAATGCCTGTTTGGTCCTGCTGCTGCAGGATTGCTGATTTACCGAATCTGGCTCGTCGAAAATGACATTCGTCGCAAGCAATCAAGTGCTATCATGACCGCAAAATCCTGACCCACCCCAACGGTTGATCTTGTGGAAAACTGAGATGAACCATCAGCAGGTAACTAGCCAGTAACCATTTGGAGCAATTATTTTCATTTTTCATCTCAGTATGGCTAGGTTTGCCGTTTGGAATCAAGCTCTGGTTGTCAAGACCAGATTGAGTCCAGCGCTGATTGTAGGTGAGCGTGGACAAAGGTAGTATCTTCTAGATGGAAAATGCAATTCCTTAAACTACTTTTGGCCAATCTAAATGTCGGTGGGTCAGGAGACGGCCAGTCGTTTTACAGTTTTTCTAATGGTAGCACTATTCTTTGCGTCACTTAGCACCATACTGTTCGAGCTCGCGCTCACCAGGATTTTTTCAATCGTCCTCTGGTATGACTATGCATTCATGGCAATTTCTGTTGCGTTTTTCGGGCTAGGTGCAGGTTCGCTTTTTGTTCACATCCGAAAGGACCGCGCCTCAAATGCTCAACAATGGGGAAAATTGCGATGGCTTGCCTTGCCTGCCATAACAACCGCAAATTCTACGAAAAATATCGTTGGATATTCCGTCGCTTATGCGATCTCGGTTCCGATCTTTCTAGTAGCTATCACCCAAATTCCGCCAGACCCTTCATACATCTACATGTTCTATCTTGTCTCGACCATCCCGTTCTTTTTCGTCGGATCAATAATGGCGCTGATATTCTATGCGATGCCAAAGAACATCAACAAGCTCTACTTTGCCGATCTGATCGGGGCCTCGATCGCAGCACTGCTGCTGGACCCTCTGATGATGCGGCTAGGCGCGGAGTCGGTGCTTCTCTCGACTTCGCTGATGGTCCTAGGGCCGGTGGTAATTGGCGGATTCCTTCTACAGCGTGCAGGCAGCGAGAAAAGTGAGGGAACCTCCTTTGTCCTTACAAGGCGGGTCAGAGTCTCTTCAGCAGGCATTTTCACGGCCGTGATAATCCTGTTGGGACTCGCGAATCCGATAATGACTTCGGCCACCCAGTCGCCGACCTCATACGGCCTCGACGACTTGCTAAAGGTCCACCCCGGCCCGAATAAGGGGCTCTACTGGCAATTGAAGCACCCAGAGCAGTTTGAGCACCTTACGACCCAATGGAACTCTTTTTCGCGGATCGACATCACAAAGACTTTATCTTTTGATGAAAGGATCGTGGAAAACCCCACTTATGACGATGCCGCAATCCGAAGCTCAAGAGAGCTGGCCTCGATCCTAATCGACGCCGACGCTGGAACACCCATTTACAAATGGGGCGGCTACCGGGACGAGCTCCGGTGGATGCAACAATACATGGACTTTCTGCCGTACGAGATTATCAATGCAGACCACTCCCTGGTGATTGGAAGTGGTGGGGGCCAGGATATCCTGATGGCCTTGGCGGGCGGCTCCGAGAAGGTTACTGCGGTTGAGATCAACCCGAATATCGTTGCCGCAGTGAGGAGTTTTGGGGATCAAGCAGGAAACGTTTACGACCGTCCCGAAGTCGAGCTTCACATTGACGATGGCAGAAGGTTCATCGGATCGTCCACTTCGACCTATGACGTCATCACAATAAAGCTAGTGGACTCGTGGGCGGCGCAGCTGGCAGGTGGCTATGCACTTTCAGAAAATTACCTGTACACGGTGGAGGCTTTCCAGCAATATATCCGACACCTGGACGACGGTGGCATGCTAGTAATGATACGGTGGAACTTTGAGCTTCCAAGGCTAATGCCCATTGTCGCAGAGGCCCTGGTAAGGGAAACGGGCAAGGACATATCTCAGGTGAGCGACCACCTCATCGTCGTCGAGGACCGTCCGGGACTTTACTTTGGGCGCGAGTCTGATTCACAGTCGTACTACCCTGTTCTCGTAATGGTAAAGTCTGAGCCATTCACTGGCGAGCAACTCAACTTTGTAAAAGAAAGGGCCGCGGTCAGCAGCGCGGATGTGATAATGCTCGGCGACACATACGCAACGCCGCCGTACGATGACCTGTTTAGCGTCGGTGGGCGCGAGGATTACCTGTCATACGTAAC
>DATEEE010000114.1:0-7679 GCA_035281285.1 Nitrososphaera sp. | reverse complement strand
CTAGTTGCCATGCAGTGTACACGCGTTACTTAAGGGTGCCGTCATTTTTTTGCATATCATGTCGAACGCTCAACTAATCGACGACGAATACAACAGCATAGTGACAGAACTCTCAGGCCAGTACGAGAATATCGATCCGTTCCTTCTGATAAAGTCTGCGATGCTAAGAAGGAAATATCCTGCAGAGAACAAGCAGCACTTTTGGTTCGAGCTTCAGTACAGGGATGGCATCAACACCGACTTGAAGAGTGCTCATATTTTCAACCAGGTAGGCAAATTGCCGGCGTACCATGGCCACAACCATTTCGTCCTAGACATACCTGCCAACCTTGATACTCTCCTGTCGATCGCCTCCGACGGCGATATCGAATATGTCTCAGGCGAGGTATTCCCGCTTTAGCCGTGGAATTCCACGGCTCGCCTCAGAGGGATGAGTTCTAGGTTGATCCTGAGCGGTGCGAGGGGAGTCTTGGAAAAGGTTGATGCCGCCAGTGGAACCTTAACGCTAAAGAAGGAATCAGGCAGGCTGCAATTCGACTGTGACGCAGAGATGTCTTTGCCTGCCGAATCGAATGGTTTGCTGGGAAAGACTGTTGACTTGGTGCTGTGTGACTTCCTGGTTATCGGTATCACTGAAAGCTCCATCCGCGGACCTGATTCAATAGAGGAGGGCCAAAATGAATGCTAATTTCTTATTCTGAGCTAATCGAACAAATCGTTGCGCTGGACAGTCGGGTCCGATTCGCAGGTGTTGCAAACATGCTGGGAAAAGTAATCGCGAGCTGCTACAGGAGGGGGCTCATTCCACTTCTCAATGGGGAAGAAACTGATCAGACGATCCCCCAATCAGCCGTGAAGAGCAATTCCCATCAGCCGCTCGAAGAAAAACTCGGAAGGTCGCTCTACACCATCACGACTTACGAACGGGTGAAAAGGGCTATGGTTCCACTGTACGATCTAAACGGCTCCGTAAGGTCGATCCTCCTCGTCTCCTTCAACCCCGAGACGCCGGGGAGCGATGTCGACTCGATCATACTGGAGCGCATTCTTCCTTTGGTCAGGGGAAACGATGACATCCAGCGAATATGCAGATAAGAAAAAGACCTGTCGAGAACCACAGACCAAGATTATCCATTACGTCAACATACTTTTGCAAAACTGATATCTATCAGGCTGCCCGTAATGCGAAGCATGAAGTCGAAAGCAAGCAAGAACCATGATTTGCCAGCGCTATCAGACGGCCATACTAGAGTGATACCGAATCCCTCTGCAGGAATCTCCTTACGCAATCCTATCTTGCTAGCGGGATTTCCTGACAGCGGCATGATAGGTTCTGTTACAATTAACCACCTGATCGAACAGCTTGATATGCATCAGATTGCCTCGGTCGAATCCGAGTACGTGATGCCTGCAGCAATATTCATCGGAAAGCGGTTCAGGCATCCATTCAGGATTTACGCTAATGGTTCAGGTGAAGTGTGCGCCCTGATTTGCGAAGTTCCGGTTATTGCCCGCGGCACTCATTCAATAATAAATACAGTGGTAGAATGGTGTGCCACCGCTGGCCAGGTAAGAGAGATAGTAGTTCTAGGAGGAATTCTGCCAACAAACTTTAGCCCGCCCTATCTTCGGAACAGGAAGGCGCTAGTTCTGCGGAATGAGCAACCTCCAGACCGAGCGGGTCGAAATTCAGGCGGTGATATCGGCGGAATGTCAGTGCCGGATGATGCCGTCATCGTCGGACTAGCCGGGTCGCTCTTGTCGACGTGCGCAGCGAAAGGGATAAGGTGTACCGGTCTTATGATCCCGACAGTATCGGAGGCTCCAGACCCCGAAGGGGCTGCCATAATACTGGAATCGTTGCCGAAGCTGGCAGCTGGCCTCCGAACCGACACTTCACTGCTGAGGCAGAAAGCCGAGCTGATAAAAAAACATCTTGAGGAATTCCTGAGAATGCATCAACAGCAAATGCGCGACGACGAGCGCGGATCGAGCAGAGAAACAGGGGGGATGTACAAATAAAGTCCACGTGGCTTGCGCGAATGATTACATCTTGTTCTCTCTCAACATTCTAAGAGAGACTTCGACTGAAGCTTTGACCTCGGCCAAGATTTCGGACACTGTATCTTCCTCACTTTTCTCCCTCTGTTCGAGCTCAGTGTTGTAGTACTTCATCCACGAATATGTGTGCTGAAGGTTTTCGAATAGCTCGAAAGGAAGCAGTGACTGCCGTCCACCCATAATTACTGCGTCCCACATGTCCGTAAAGAAAGGCTTGAAATCCCTGTACTTTATGGTGTCTTCGATGAAGTGCAGCTTTGTCTCGAGGTCATTGGCTACAAAATTGACAATTCTCCGGGCCTCCTCCGCCTCCTTGCGTCGCAATTTTCGCTTTTCCAGAAAGTTCTCGACAAATATCGCTCCGTAAATTATTCCTGCGAGCAGGGCCATTTCCGCTATCAGCACTTCCCACTCGATCGGCATGGCTTACGATTACCCTATTGGGTGGTGATATATATCCCCCTTCAGTATGGGTCGCCGGCAGCTGTGACCTCGGGCCAATCCGTGTCCTGACACGTGGCGTCTCATGTAAGATGCTAGTAGCTCTTTTCCAGAGCTGCGCCCTTGTGACAATCATTGCACGCGCCACACCATTCGCAAACGTGTGGTGTAGCTTTTCCACATTTGCTACAAAAAGCCTCGGGATTGAGGATTTTCGAGTCGTGGTAGTTGTGCTGTGTACGCAGCCTCGTCATTTTCCTATTTTACCTCTACCCTCGTCGCCTCTCCGCTTCCCTTCGAAGGAGTCTTCTTGGGGAGCGTCACCACTAGAACCCCGTTGTTCATTCGAGCTTCGATCTTTGATGGAACGATCTCTTCAGGAACAGAAATCTTCCTGTAGAATGAGCGGTGCGATCTTTCGCTGTATACGTAATCCTTTTTCTTTTCTTCGGCCTTTTCAGACTGGTCCGCCGAGACTTCAAGTGAATTTGGTGTGGCCTTGACGTTTATCTTTTCCTTCTCGATGCCGGGCACCTCGATATTCAGCTCATACTCCGCGCCCTTATCTGTCATGTCGCACAGTGGAACACGGATTTCGCTGTCAAACAGCGAAGGCAATCCGAATCCTGACTGCCAGGGTCTCAGAGCCGTTTCTACCTCTCTACGAAAGTTCTCGAAGATATCATCCAACTGGGTCAGCTCCTCTTTCGGTTCCTTCTTGGCAAGGTCGCCTGATTTCTTCATGCCATCTTGGCGGCATCATGATATTTGAAAATTATGTGTGCAGTGCATTGCAATGGATTCATCTTAAAGGCAGGTCACCCGAGGCTGGCGTGCCAAAAGAATATTGCGCTATGTCAGACAGGCGATTCGCAGACGGCATGCGTCATTCGTACATCGTGACTCGGACGGCCTTGATGTATGATGAAGCTTGATCGCTGCCGTCAATGTAGTAGTCATAGGTACCTTCGCCCTCCGAATAGAGCGTTAGTACGCGACTCTGTCCTGGGAGAAGCAGGCCGGTTGAGACATCAAGCCCGTCAATGTATAGTCGGTGGGGCTCGCTATCCTCATTTGTTACTGTCAGCTCTAGTGCAAAATCACCTGTCCTCATCAGAATCGTTGGATTAACCCCGGCAATGCCATCGGTTCCGACCACCGCCACAGTGCCCTCGATATTTTGAAAGGTGAGTGTAACGTACGTCTTCTCTGGCAGGAAAATGTCAACATGTCTTACCGCACCCCCACTAATGAAGACCAAGGCCAGTGCAAACGCTGCAAGACCGGCCACAAGAGCTATCAAGACCAACTTGCCATCTCCTATCAAGGGCTGGGTTGTTTCTGACATCAGAATTTATTCGAAGTTCACGCCTTTAAGAGTCGGGTATACACTGTCTTGCAGTGAATTCTTGTCGGCCTCCTAGCGCAATGGAAGCGCCCTGTCAAAGCTAATCACAAGTCCATGCTCCTTGCTCTGCTCCACGATGCAGACCTCGTCGATTCGCATCGGGATGCGCGAAATCCGCGAGTTGCACAGAGGGCAAAAAGTTATCGCTCCCTTTTCGTTCAGAAGCGTGCAGCACCACTTGCATTCATCGCAGAGGCTGATGCCGAGCGCTGGAAACTTTTCACCGGTTATTTTTGACTGCTTTGTATCAAGATCCTCGTACGGGTAGATCCGTGCTTCAGGTGACTCGTTGCTCTCGCTGTCCCTCCTACTGCGAGCCATTGTCATGCTCTGCGAAGGCCGCGTACTAAAGTATCAAGAATGCAGTGCAATGCAGTACAGTCAATCTGCCTAAATATCGTGCATTCAACTTCATATGCATGGGCAAGCCGATACTGATTCCGCACGACGGAACCGAAATGTCCGACAAGGCGCTTGCGAGGGCCATCGAAATGTCCATAGCACTCGGATCCGAATTGATAATCGTCCACATAATTGACAGCAGATTTGTCCCCCCGAGCACGACTCTGGGCCTGATTGGCGAGAGTACTGCGCTTGAAGCCGCCAAGACAAAACTCATCAGAATCCTCAAGACCGGCGCTGAAGCAATGCTGAAGACTCAAATCGAAAAGGCAAGGAAGGAAGGCATAAGGGCTCGGTTCCTTCTCGGCGTGGGCTCACCGGGCGAAGAGATTGTGTCTATCGCAAAGTCAGAGAAAGCAGAAATGATAATCATGGGGAGCAGGCAGCTAAAAGGCAACAAACTGTTGACACTTGGAAGTGTGGCGAAACGGGTGGCGGAAACATCCGAATGCCCTGTAATGATAGTTACTTGAATCCTCGATGAAAGCAGAATGACTTGCAAATCGGATTTGTGAATAATGCCAGGTATTTTGTCAAGTCCGCGGTAAAACTAGAGGAACTCGATTTTAAGCGATTTTATCTTTTTGCGACCTTCCGGAGTATTTTCGAACTCGAAGCTGAACCTTCCCTTGACCTTATCGCCCTTTTCAAACGTAACGATCGCGACAACTTTGTTCGAGTCCGTCTTGCCGGGTATGGGCTTTTCCAGCTTGATCTTTCGCTGCAGTTTGCTATTAGCCATCATCGCCACCTTGAGGAAAGGTTCGATGGACGATCTGCCTCTTAGACCCCCCGGGACATTGCTAAAGGGTTCCTTTACAGTCGCGTCGTAGTCAAACAGTTCAAGAATTCCATCGAGGTCCTTACTTTCAATACACTTGAAGTACTGGTAGACCAGGTCTTCCCCAGAAACGGCAATCGGCCCCTGCGCTCGGGTCTTCACGTACTCTTCACCTTGTAACAACTACCTGTAGTGACGGCTACGTAATTAACCACTAGGTATGCACTGCAATGCAATGCTTAGATCATCCGTGCCATGAATTACTTTAACACGACCTCTGCCACAGTGGTGTTGGAGGTTGTGCTAATGTCGGCCCGGACGTTAGCCAAGTTCTGGAAAATCAAAGCAAGCAGTTCCTTCGTAAACAACGACCAGTTTTCTCCCAATTCGTGCTGGATAACGAATACGTGTTTGCGCGAACCTTCGAGCCGGTGATCGGCCTTTATCCCTGAAACCTTCATGTACTCTTCAAGTACCGACAGAACTACCCAGAGATTATACTGCCGCTTCATAAAAAGAACAGAGTCTTTCATGAGGCCGAACGCGATTAGTGCCGCCTGCTTGATTATTTCGTCCCTGTACCTTTCAACGTCCTTGATTCCATTCTCCTTCGCAACCATAATGGCACGGTCAATAAGATTTGAAAGAATTGCTTTTGGAACCGGCATCATGCCGATTTTTGTCTCGAATCTATCCCATTCTGAATACCGCTTGAGGACTTGGTTGACCAAAACGTTTAGCGAGATCTCTCGATTGTCGGCCTCGGATTGTAGCTCGTCTATAACTGCAGAATCAAGTCTGAAGGTGACACTTCTTGTCTTTTTGGTTTGAACTGGGTCGGCCCCCGTGCCGGAGTCGCCTATCACTTCATTGCTGATATTGAAAGTCCTTTATAAAGCATTTAGAATAACAGCGCCGCAAGCGTCAGCGGGCGTCTGATTACCACTGCCGCAAGTCCCCTTCAAGAAGGCCGCTGCCTAGATGCAGCCTATCAATGTGTTTCGATAATTCTTCCTTGTCGTCGAACTTTGATTCACAGTACGGGCACATTACCCCTCCCTTTGCTTCCTCTACGTTTACCAGTTCGACACTCCGGGTGTGGGCGTTTCCGACTATTGATTGGAGCGTCAGCATAGCAAATATCCTGCCACCCTCGGTAACCGGCATCCTCCGTATTCCGTTCTTTCTCATTAGCTGGATTGCATCTCTGATCAGAACCGAAGAATCGACTGTGACCAACGGGGAAGTCATGACCTCCTTTAGTGTGGTCTTGTAAGGGCTCCTGTGATCCGCAACGACCCTGTACAATATGTCCCTCTCAGTAACTATTCCCACTGGGTCTCCTGTGGGCGAGTCCCGCACGAGTGCGCTGGATAGTCCCCTTTCTCGCATTTCCTTTGCTGCGTCTGCCACTTGAACAGCCCAGTCTAGAATCAAGAGTTCCCTCTCGGCAAGCTCCCCCGCTTTCAAGCCCGCGTCCGTTTGGTACATCACTCAGATTCTCCCTTCTCGCCGATATATCCTGAATGTTTGCAGTGCAATGCACTACATTCGTGCACATAAAATACCATGGCATCGAAGGCAAGGCATGAGCATCGAGTCGGTAACTGTCGCCGGCATCATGACCAGGACCGTAAAGACTGCCACAGAGGACGAGGACATCAAGCAGGTGACCAAAATCATGAGGGAAAGCGACGTGGGGAGTGTGGTTATTGTGAGAGCGTCCGATCGCCGACCAGCCGGTATGATCACTGAGCGGGACATCGTCCGGCTCATCGGGGCCGACCGTGTACTTACACTTCAAATGTCGGTAGGCCGAGTCATGAGCCGGCCAATAATCACGATAGAACCTAACGCCCTCATAAGAGATGCAATGCAGACAATGCAGCTTCGGAACATACGGCGGCTCCCGGTCGTAGACAGAGAAAAGAACTTGGTTGGCATTGTCACTGAAAAGGACATCTTTAAGGCGATACTTAGCAGCCAGCCGCTCATTGCTAGTTTTTGTGAAAGCCTGACGGTGGAATACAGACCAATCTATGAGAGACTCAGCGAATTCGTACTCGGAGAAATGGCACCCCCTGAAAGAGGGCCCGGATAGACGGATCTTGCCGACAACGTTACGGGCTCGGCCGTGATCCATAATAGAGAAATCTGTGTCCTACATCACGATTTGTTGGGTTCCTCAGAGCTGAATAGCGAGATGAAACGGCACCGCGATATGCATGACATGGAGAACAGTGAAGAATGAAGACAGGTAAACAGGGCGAATCAGGTCTCAAGAGGAGTATCAGCCTCTTTCAGGCAACGATGTATGGAATAGGCTTGATTTTGGGAGCAGGTATTTACGTCTTGATAGGAGATGTCGCGGAAATTGCAGGCAACGCGCTGTGGATCTCGTTTGTGATTGCTGCCGTCATTGCAACGTTCACCGGGCTAAGCTACGCGGAGCTTTCTTCAATGTTTCCCAAAAGTGCAGCCGAGTACGTGTACGTCAGGACCGCCTTCAAGAACAACATGGCTGCCTTCGTCGCGGGCTGGCTGGCAATTTTCGTTGCGTTGGCATCCTCTGCTGCCGTGGCCCTT
>DATEEE010000113.1:0-6138 GCA_035281285.1 Nitrososphaera sp. | reverse complement strand
TCGCCGGATTCAAAGCCGGTGGAGAACCAACTAACCCTTTGCGCGGAAGTTCCGTGCGTAAACGAGTCAGGCGCAACCCTGCCCTGCGACTCCATTTGCAGGCGATCATCGCCTATGCTGCTCGCAGCGTTCAGCCCCTCTTCAATGTCGCCCTCTTCAAGGACATCCCTCGCTTGCTCAGCATGGTATGCCCACACGCCTGAAAGGCAGTCAGCTTGAAGCTCCAGCATAACTGAAAGCCGATTCGCCTCAACCTGGCTGGAGCCTTGCTGCGCTTCCTGAACCTGGTCCATTACGCCAAGCTGGTTCTGAACGTGGTGACCTACTTCATGGGCTATTACGTATGCCTGCGCAAAGTCGCCTGGGGCATCAAATCGATCTCGCAGGTCTCGGTAAAAGCTCAGATCTATGTACACTTTTTCATCTGCGGGGCAGTAGAAAGGACCGACGGCCGACTGGGCGTAGCCACAGGCCGAATCGACTCCACCGGAAAACAGGACTAGAGTCGGCTCCCTGTAGTCTAGACCTTCGGCGGCAAACAGCGCGTTCCATGTGTCCTCGGTGTCGGCGAGCACCACTGATACAAAGTCCGCGAGCTCTTGTTCCTCCGCCGAGAACGTCTCCTGATTAGTTCCGGAACCTGGATCGAATGAAGGGTTGCTGTTCAGGACCGAACCAGGATCTCCCCCCATCAGCATTACGATGACGATCAAAATCAGGGCTCCGACTCCGCCGCCTGCCGCTGCTGGCACCCTCATCCCTCGCCTGTCTTCGACGTTCGAGCTCTTTCGAGGGTTTCGCCATCGCATATGATTTTATTAGTGACTAAGCGAAATTAACTTTTTCGTAATCTTGTTCTACTGTCGATGGTACAGAAGAAATGAAAGATGAAGAGGTGCGACCTCTCAGCACTGAGCACCCGCCTATTTCGCCGGCTTTGTTTTGTCCTCTACCCCGAATACCTTGAACCTAGACAGTATTTTGTACATCAAGAAGACAATGAATGCGATTATGAGGAAGTCGATGATGTTGGATATGAGGTCCCCGTAGGCAAATGTTGAAGTCGCTCCGGTGTTTGGGTTAGTGGCGTTGTACGATAAAGTCTTCAGGTCGCCAGATGGTAAAGCCAAACCAACTATTGGGTTTATGATGTCGTTCACGAAGGCCGTGACAAGTTTGGATGCGGCCGCGCCAATCACAAATGCGATCGCTAGCCCTATGACACCGAATGTCTTCAGGAAAAGGATGAATTCGTCCATCAAAGATTTTTTCGGCGGGGGTGCTTCTGACATTTCGCTGGTATGCAGCCTTGCCATTATTTAAGCAAAACGAACAATCGAACTTGACGGTTTGTCGAGAAAAGTCGCTTACCGCCCAATGAAATAACTGGAACATGGCGATGAAAGTATCACATCTAAGTATTTTATGAAAGAAAAATACGCCCTTAGCGCTGGTCGTCGACTCCAAAGGCGATTTTCACAGTAGTGCGATATTTCTCAATCTTTCCGGTCTTCATGTTGACTTTTGCAGTCATGTCGATTACTTCGACGCCGCTGATTCCATGGATCGTCTTTAGCGCTTCTTCCACGGCAGCCTGCGCTGCAGCTTCCCAGCCTTCGTCGGATGTTCCTATCAACTCCAATATTTTTGCAACTGATGCCATGATCGATCAGATGTTGCCATAGTTATTAAACAATTCATACCGATCGAAAGAACCTAGAATCCTCGACACATGGTGTCGCAACATTAATAGGCAAACTGGGGTGATCGGAGATTTGTCTGAAAAGCTCGGGAGAACGCATGACGGCTGGGGATGAAACGCTCTGGAGAACTCAACGCAGGTTAACTTTTCGACGTAATGGCTCGCGAATTCGTGGAATGGGCAGTCCAGATTGACGAGCTACGGATCGATGACTCGGCGCGACGGGCCATACTTTTGGCTGTCCACTGCTATGCTGGTCTTGCTAATTGCTCATTCATGTGATGCCTTCTCAATATCAGATGAACCAGGACTCAACCTTACGGGCCTGAAGGCGACGGACGATTCTGGATCCGCTGTTCGCTTTGTAACTCAAGGCAGTACGGTACATATTGTTTCAAAAGTTTCGAACGCCTCTGGGACGACCGTAACTGGATCACTGACTTACGTGGTTCAAGTCAAAGACCCCGATAACAAAGTGGCGTTCATCTCGTCAAGAGTCATTCCTGGTGGAAGCGACCAGCCTGAAAGCATCGAAACTCGCTGGATATCTGCGGAACAAGAAGGGGATTACATCATTCAGGTATTTGCTTGGCAACCTGTTGATTCGCCGGAATTGTTTGCTCATTCCGCAATTACGATCTCAGTTCATGAATCACAGACAGCTCTATGCAGTGGCTCGGCGGCGTGCTTGCACGGAATTGTAACAAGAATTATTGATGGCGACACCTTGGCAGTCGAAGGTGTCACCATCAGGCTTTCACTTGTCAACAGCCCTGAACGCGGCGAACCCGGATACGACGGGGCTAATGCATTTACGGCATCGGTGTGTCCCGAGGGCTCTGCCGCGATAGTTGATGAGGACGACGGCCAGCGGTCAGGCAGCTACGGCAGGATGGTTGCGGTGGTCTACTGCCAGGGCGGCAATATCAACGAAGAACTGCTCAACTCGGAAAACGCGCTCATCGTCAGACAGTTCTGTGACGAAAGCGAATTCGGTGGAGAAGAATGGGCTACGAAACATGGATGTTGAGCCAATAATTCTCTACCCGTGTTAGACTACGGCAATATCGGAATTAACCAGGGATTTTTCGGAAAGTCCCAACATGTTTCTTACGCAGGATTTCGTCCGCAGCTCGGTTTGCAAATACCCTAACCAAATTGATTTCGAACTTCCTCGAATGACGAAGAATCCGTGATCGGGTTTCGTATGCAAGCCTAATTCTTATTAATTTGTTCGCCGTCAAGATATCCATGGCTGCCATCTTTGTCGAGATGGAAGAGATGCCCGTGCCGCTGACAGTATGCCCACGTTGTGGGAGACAAGTGCGACTGAACGGACACTGTGATTGTGAAGAAATATTTCTCGATGCTATTCCTGAGAAGCTGGAAAAATGAGAAAATCGCCACCATTACGGGCTGAGCGCTAGTGGAAACGATGCTTGCATTTCTCGCTGAATGTCAGATTACATTGGTGGCTGGTTACTGGCAGATTATGTAATCTACCTTTTCTGTTCTGCCTTGAACGCATCGTTTACGATGTTAGTCACTTCTGTTATCCATTCACACTGTATGTTGACTTTCTTGTGATGCTTCTCGACGGCGTCTAGGTTAGGCGCGCTCAGAAGACAAAAGCATACACTAGATTCCTTGTTGTAGAACAGGTTCACATGGGTAACTCCAAATTCGTCAGGGGGAGACTGGCATAGTTCTCGAAGGTTATCTTCGGTGAACGGCACTTTGTGTACGTCCAGGAATATGGGCACGAATTGGAAATCGGCCGCCAAGCTAATATTGTTATCGCCGCTTACGGCATTATTGCTGCCACTTTTTATAGTCTCAGAGTACTATCAGAAATGCTAATTGCCCTCGCCGGCCACATCGGGCTCTGACGAAGTCAGGCTCGTTCCACATGTGGAAATTTCCAGAGTGATATCAGAAATGATCTCTGGTCTGAATTCCGAGTTAGATTGTTGCTTTGAAGCAGAGAGCCTCAATCTCCTAATGGCTGCTGTTTCTTCGAACGAGCTGAAACTCCTTGAAAAGCTGGGCAAAGGGGTCAAGCTCAAGTGCGTCACTGAAATTACCGCGGACAATCTTTCACTTTGCAAAGCACTTTCAAAGACCTTCGAACTATACCATACTTCGGGACTCGCAGGCCGCTTTGCGATTGCAGACGGGCTCGAGTACATAGGGTACCTTGAAGGGCGGGATGCCAAGCAAAGTATACTACGCATTTCCAACCCGTCATTCGTGACAGGCCAGCTATTTCTCATGAAGGCAATACTTGGGAGTGCCCTCCCTGCCAGGCAAAGAATAATCGAAATCGTTAAGGGGTCAGAGAATGAATTCATTGAAACAATCAAGGATCCGCTAAAGACAAAGTCGCTTTTGAAAGATTTGATAAGTTCTGCAGAATATGAAGTCGATATACTTTTTTCCACCAGTAATTCGTTCTTGCTGGCGGAAAGAGACGGGATCCTCGACGAGCTCGGCCAGGCTGCAAAGCGAGGCACAAAGGTGAAAGTGCTCGTCATGAGGGACGAAGCAGTCAAGGAGATATCGGATGCCAAGTTAAAGGCGGCCTACGGCGAGATCCAGGTGAACTACCTGCTCCAGTTCCTGCCCACCAAAATTACAACCCTAATTGTGGACCAGAGCAGGACCCTGACGATAGAGGTAAATGACGATACAAAGGAGACGCTGCAAGAATCCATAGGGCTGTCCACCTACGCCAACAGCGAGTCTACGGTATTCTCCAATTCCTCGATATTTGAGTCCCTCTGGATACAGTCGGAAATCGACAAGCAGAACAAGGCGAGACTCGCGTATTTCCAGTTGTTCAAGGGCTTCAAGCTGAAAGACGAAAAATACGACCGTCGCTGGTCAACAGCACGCAGGGAGGATACCGGGGATGGATGAGCCAAAGGTCCGCAGATCATTGTACTGGCGCTCGGTTCACTGTGGCTGCTGGAATTAACAAATCCTATATTCTAGTTGCGGGGACTAGGTTCGTGGCTCCAAGGTCAATCGCTTTTCACTCTTACAAGGGCGGCACTGGCAAGACCACGATAGGGTCTAACTGCGCCGCCTTGCTTGCAAAGCAGGGCTTCAAAGTGGCCTTGCTCGATCTCGATGTATATGCCCCTAGTCTGCTTGCATATTTCCAGCGGCAGCCTAGAAAGTGGTTAAATGACTACCTTTTGGGCGAAGCTGAGGTTGAAGACGTGATGACCGACGTAACAGACCTACTTGAAGATTATTGCGCGAAATACGATAAGTTGAGTCACATCAAAGGAAAGTTGTGGATCGGGTTTTGCAGCGTAAAGAAGGAGGATGTATACAAGATTGAGGGGAGCAATCCTGAAAGCTCGAAGGCTCAGCTAAGGAGGTTTATTGTGCTGAGAGACAGGCTTGCCAGGGATTACGACCTCGATTACATCATCATAGATACCAGCCCAGGAATTAGATACTGGTCAATCAACGCCCTTGCGGTTGCAGATGTCCTCTTTTTGACTCTGAAAATGGGCGACATTGATCTCGAAGGCACGAAGCGATTGGCCTCTGAGATTTACGCTTCGCTTACAAAGTACGGAACCAAGTCATTCTTGCTCTTTAACCGCGTGGCAGGCTACTGCCTCCCCAGCCATCACGAAGTCAGCGAATCAGGACTAGAAGGGAAGGAAATTTCCGGCGAGCCAGCTCGACTGCCAGAGCCCAGCGCCGCCTGGGACATGGAAGGCGAAATGTCGCGAGAAACAAAGATGGACGTGATCTCTGCCATTCCCTGCTACTGCGATATGCAATTTAGCAGAAAAGAGTTTCTAACTGCACTTCAGTATCCTACTCATCCGTTTACGAAGAAGATGGAATCACTGACAGAGGCGCTGGCTGCCAAAACATGAACATTTCTCAGGCACGTAATTCGCTAGGCGCGTGTACCAAAGCCGCCGAGCTGCAGAGATGAACACCAAACATATTCCGGGACAGGACCAGCTTTTCAACGGCCGAGGCGAATTCCTTCCATGCGTGCTGCTCCTGATCGGACCACCTGGCTCTGGAAAAACGCTTTACTGTATGGAGTTTCTCAGGGAAGGGGCGGCCGCGGGTCAATACTGCGCGTACATCAATTGCAGCCAGTCTCTGACCCGAGCAGGATTCGCATCCTATTTTGTCGGAATGGAAGATAGTGGAACCGGCATCCCCAAATATTGGGATCTATTTTCATCGGATGACCACAATAATAGTGGAGCAGGGATCCAGGGCGGGGCGAAAATTTCAGAACTCCTGAAACAGGTCACGGATTTTATCTCGTCGCTGAACCGGATCGATGAAACAATGCCGATGCGGATAGTTCTAGACTCCATTACGAATCTGACCGCCAAGTATTCCTCCGACGAAGTGGACAGGTTTGTATCAAATTTCTATGACTCTCTCAA
>DATEEE010000112.1:0-6278 GCA_035281285.1 Nitrososphaera sp. | reverse complement strand
AGGCAAGCACAGCCACTCGGACGGAGAGCACTATCACTACGTCTGGGGCCCGGGCAAAGCTGCCGAAGCCACGGAGAACGAAGAGGTAAAGCACGCTTATGAAGCAAGGGGAGAAGAGATTGTTCCTCTTGGAGTACACGGGACGATGGTTGCCATCGACTGGGACTCTTGCGTTGCTGACGGTGCATGCATTGAAGCCTGCCCCGTTCAGGTCTACCAGTGGTACAGGACGGAGAACGACGTTCCGGGCACCGAATTGACCAATGCTACTAGCTCTGGAACCGGAAGCTCTGTAAAGGAAGAACGCAAGGACTACACAGACAAGGCAGACCCGATAAGGGAACATGACTGCATCTGGTGCATGGCCTGCGTATCCGTATGCCCACCACAGGCAGTAAAGGTTGACCAGGCAAACCTCGAATTCCACGAAAAGGCGTCAGGCACCTACAACGAAAGCCTCGCCAAGGGAAGCGCTCCACCGCCACACGCGCACTAGAGCCTCTTCCTTTCTTCTTATTTTATTAATCCCCAAGCATTATTGCTTGCCGCCGGTTTGCCTGTAGTCTCTGACTCATACATGGGCCTGTTCATGCCGCCAGACATCACGAACAGGATCTCACAATTTATCGCCGGCAAGCTCGACTTTCCCTACGTGAGGCGGGAAGAGGTAATCGGGGCGTTCTACCTCTACGGCAGGGAATTCGGCGTCGACGAAAGCGAAGTGGCCGACGCGGAAGGGATGGCGAAGAAAAGCGTCGAGCAGTTCGCCCGGGACGTCAGGCTTTACACGTCATCTCCGGCCAAACTCGATCCAGAATTCACGCGCGAAAACTACACCAAGAGATCGCTACAGATAGCCGTCGACGCTGGCACCGGCGGCGACTCGGCTCCACGCGTCGCTGCGGATCCGGCGATATTGTCCGACTGCTTTGCGCAGCACGTCGCCCACCATCGCCAGGAATATTATTTCGAGCTGTTCCGGCCGTTCAAGGCATCGCAGATCCCAGGCTCGCTGCATCCAAAGCTGGAGAGCCGGATGCTCCTGCTCGGGTTCAACGCAAAAAGGGATTCGCTCCCGTTCAAAAGTGTCCTCCAGCCTTTTGTCGAGTGGATGCAGAAGCAGGCCTGACTAGAAGTTGGAAGTGTGATCGATTACCCTTACCATGTGCTTGACATCGAATACCATTACTTCCTTTGGCAAGTTGATTGCAAGTGCGCGCTCCTCCGGCTGGCTGTAGTCAAGCACGTGTACCAGCGCGCCGCCCTTTCCAAACCGCCTGCCGGTCTTTTTCTCAATGGCTATCCTCGGGTTGAACAGCGCATCGAATGTGAAAAAGTATGTCCCGCCCCAGACGTTAACAGAGTACTCCACCCTGAAATACGGAATCGACATCCTCGGAAAAAGCAGGCTGCCGGCCGAGTGGAGAGTGTCCTGCTCGCCATACATCCTCCCGCCATGGAATGTGTCAACAAACGGTACGCGGGCATAGACAGTCGAGTTCAAAGATTTCCTTGCGCAGAGCGAAGAGTACCGGGCGAATTCCTGATCTGGAAGCGTTGCCGGCCCGTACCTGGCGTCGTCATGCAAGGTTATCTTGCGGTTGACAAGGAATTTTTCGCCGGCCTCAAGAAGACGCCTGATGTTTTCGACGAACTGGTTCTCGTTGCACTCGTAAATCGGCATGGGCCTAGCCACCGACTCCCCTTACTATCCTAGAGATGGTATTCCGAGTTCCGCATATGGTGATTATCGGATCCTTGGGGTAAGCGTCGCCGATTTCCTCGGAAACCGAAACGGTTTCCTGCCCCCGGGCGTAGAGCATCTTGGTCCAGAACTTGCCGTCTGCCACTATGGTGACAGTGTCCTCGAGGCGAAAGTCAATTTCGGCTAGGCTCGCCTGAACGGTCTCTAGCGGCACAAGCACTGAAATGGACTTTAGCAATTGCTCGCTGGCACGATGCTTCAACGATATTTCCTTCTCGCTTCAAATATAAAAATTGGTCGAGGCATTTCCGCGTTATCGAGTTTGCATAATCGCAGCTGCGATTTTTCAGAGCAAACCTCGGACAGGTTAAAACGTATAATAGTAGGTATCCAAAATGGAATTCAGCGCGGATGTGGCAGAGTGGTCTTCTCCTTTCAGGGAACACAATAATGCGTCGGCCTTGAGTCCGTCAGTGCATGGCCGGTGAGCCGATTCGCCTTCGGGCGATCAGGAGTTCGAATCTCCTCATCCGCGCCATTTCTACCCCCTTCGCGCAGTTTCCCGGTGGCGCCTGTCCTGGACCCTTTGGCTGTGCTCAGCCTTGACGCGCCTGTCCAGCTTGCTTATCAGCTCCTTGGACGCGGAAATCGGGTCGTAGCCCACCGCCTTGGCGTCAATCACTTCTCTTGCCGTGATAAGCCGCGTCCGGATGGAATACTTGCGAGTCTTGTGCTTGTCGACGTAGACAATTACCGAGCGCACGTCACCTAGCTTGCCCTGGATCTTTTTCACAAACCGCTCCAGCTGCTCCTGAATCTCGGCCCTGTCTTCGCCGCTTGCGATGTGCGCCATGTGGATCGTCGGCGCGGATTTCTTTTTCGGAAGTATCAGCTCTAGCGCGTCCTTTGGCGTGACAATCCCCATCGGCCTGCCCTCGCCTACAATCACGAGCTCCTCGTTTCGCTTGAACGCGTCAGACGTCTCGTTCAGCCTTGTCCCCCTCTCGGCCGTTATCGCCTTTCGCATGAGGTCCTTGACCTTTACTTCGCGCAGGTTCGAAGTCGAGCCGGAAATCCCGGCCGACTGGCTTGTGCGCTCGCGCGGGGTCACGGCCACCACCTTGCCAATATCAAGGATGTTAACGACGCCACGGATCAAGCCCTGTTCGCTTATGACTGGCAGGCGCGAAATGTTGTACCTCCTCATCTTGGCCATTGCGTCTGCGATGGAGGCATTTTCCTCGATGACGATCGCGCCGGCCATCACTTCGTCAACGGTGGCGTGCCCAAAGTCTGCAGTCTGTATCAGGTCCGTTTCGCTCACGATTCCGACCAGCCTGCCCTTTTCCACAACCGGGAGCGCGCGGTTGCCGCTGCCGATTATGAGTTGCGCCGCCTTTTCGACGTCTGTGTCCGGCGAGGCAGTCGAGGTATTTACGACAAAACTCTTGAGCTTCGACCCCGGCTGGGCTGACGAAGATATCAGCTGCTTTGCAAATATCATTCCCAGGTACTTTCTCTGGCTGTCTACCACCGGCACCTGGCTTACTTTCTCCCTTTCCATCAAGCTGTAGGCCTTTGCGATGGTGTCTTCAGCGTCGAGCGTGAAAACGTCGCTGACCATAATTTCTGAAACATTCATGGCTATGCCTAGACATGGAATGTCTTGATTATTTTAACTCTTACAATTGCAAGAGCACAGCAATTATAACGGCAGAGCGCGCCCGGGTGTTTTGGATGGACAGGGAGCGGAGGCTTGCGATGGTCGCGATAGTTGCCGTAGCCGGGGCGGCCATTGCGACTTACATTGCGACGCCTTCACAGACGACGCTTCCGATTCCGGAGCCCGGCTCTGGCGGAAATGCCGGCAACAACACCGGAACCGGAATCAGAGTCCTTGCGGAGCAGCTTGAGGTACCCTGGGCAGTTGATGTCGCCGCCGACGGCAGGGTGTTTTTCACGGAGCGTGCAGGCAGGATCAGGATAATCGATGCGGGCGGGACGCTCCTGCAAGAGCCTGCAGCCCACATAAACGTGGAGCAGAGGGAGGAATCTGGCCTCTTGGGGCTTGCGCTCCACCCCGACTTTGCGCAGAACCACCTTCTCTACATTTACCACACCTACTCGAATGGCACCTCAATACTGAACAAGGTGCTCATGCTCAGAGAGGAGAGCAACAAAATAGTCGAATCAACCGTAATCATTGACGGCATCCCCGGCTCGGACAGAAACGACGGAGGCAGGATTAGGTTTGGCCCCGATGGCAAGCTGTACATCGCCACGGGCGACGCAAGGCAGCCCGACCTTGCCCAGAACGCAAGGTCGCTTGCTGGCAAGATCCTCCGCATAAACCCCGACGGGAGCATCCCAGACGACAACCCGATCGCCGGATCTCCTGTGTACTCGTACGGCCACAGGAACATCCAGGGCCTGGCGTGGCACCCGGTTACCGGACAGCTCTATGCCAGCGAGCATGGCCAGGAGGGAAACGACGAGATAAACCTGATCGTTCCTGGCGGCAACTACGGATGGCCTGTAGAGGACTGCAACGCCGAGCAATTCGAAAGGCCGGTGGTCTGCTTCAACCCTGCGCTGGCGCCGGCTGGGATGGCATTCGCGAAATCCGACAGGCTGGGCTACCAGAATGACATTGTCCTTGCGACGCTAAAGGCGCAGCACCTGAGGCTTGTGGAGCTGGATTCCGGGACGGAGAGCAACGTGCTGACCGGCTTTGGCAGGATCCGCGACGTTGTAGAAGGCCCGGACGGCTCGCTCTATATCACCACCAGCAACAGGGACGGCAGGGCCATACCCTCGGCTGAAGATGACAAAATCTTAAGGGTAACTGCCCAGCAATAGCCCGGTGTCCTCCATGGCGGAAAAGAAATTCTACGAAATGAGCAGAAAGGAGCGGCTCGAGCAACTTGCGGCGGCCTCAGGCGCGACTGACATTGAATCGATGCTCGAGCCCCTAAAATTCGAGCAAGCGGACAGGATGGTGGAAAACGCCATAGGTTCTTTGTCCGTGCCGATGGGGATTGCGACCAACTTTGTCATAAACGGCAGAGAGCTTTTGATCCCGATGGCCATCGAGGAACCTTCAGTGATAGCGGCAGCAAGCAAGGCTGCCAAGATTGCAAAGTCGATGGGCGGCTTCACGGCTACTGCGGGCGACTCGCTAATGATAGGCCAGGTCCAAGTAGTGAAGGTCCGCAGGGCAGCTGCAGCAGCTTCGACAATAAGGAAGAACAAGAAGCGCATCCTGGCCATTGCGAATGCAAAGAGCAGATCGGTGGTTGCGCTCGACCTCTTGGTAAGGCAGGTCAGGGACTCGAGCCCCAACAGGATGGGCGCGATGCTCCTGGTCGAGCTGGTCGTTGACACAAAAGACGCGATGGGCGCAAACGTCATAAACACAATGTGCGAAGCGATCGCGCCGCTGGTGGCCGAATTTGCTGGAGGTGAGGTGGTGCTCAAGATCCTTTCAAATTATGCTACGCGGAGAATGGTAAGATGCAGTGCCGTTTTTTCAAAGAGCGAGATCGGTGGCCCAAGAGTTGTCAAGCGGATCCTCTATGCCTACGCGCTGGCCCACTCTGACGTCTACAGGGCGGTAACGCACAACAAAGGCGTGATGAATGGCATAGACGCGGTGGCGCTTGCGACGGGGCAGGATTGGAGAGCCATAGAGGCCGGAGCGCATGCGTACGCGGCAAGGGACGGCCACTACAGGTCTTTGACGAAATGGCACAAGACCAAGCAGGGCGACCTTGCCGGAGAAATCGAGCTGCCGCTTGCGGTGGGGACAGTCGGCGGTATTACAGGCTCACACCCAGCAGTCAAGCTCGCCCTGCGAATATTGGGCGCGAATGGCTCGAAGGACCTCGCAATGGCCATGGCAGCCGCAGGACTCGCACAGAATTTCGCGGCAATCCGGGCGCTCTCTGATGAAGGAATTCAGCAGGGTCACATGCGGCTTCACGCCCGGAAATTCAAGTAGGGCTGCCGACCGTCAGCAGTTAAGATAAGTCATTCCGGGATGGAATCAGACGTTCTCACAAAGCGAATTATCAGGATCCGGCGGCGCATGACAGAAGCGATATATAACCTGCTGGGCTCCTTTTCCATCTGTCATTCTAATGGCGACGGTGAAATTTGCGATCCCAAAGGGTAGCATCGAGGAGGTCACATTCAAGCTCCTAGAGCAGGCGTACCAGAACGTAAGCGGCAGGGGCAGGACCTACAGGGTAAAGCTGGGCGACCCCGAGATCGACACCAAGATCCTTAGGCCGCAGGAGATCCCCACCTACGTCCAGGAAGGGTTCTACGACGTCGGCATTACCGGCAGGGACTGGATTTTAGAGGCCAAGGCCGACCTTGAAGTTCTGCTCGACCTAGAGATCGGAAGGGTGAAGCAGGTCATAGCCGTCCCTAGCAGTTTTCCGTACGAAACGCTCGGCGAAATGATTGACGATTTTGCAAAAAAGGGGCGGACGCTGAGAGTGTCCTCAGAATACCTCACGACAACATCGGCGCACTTCAAGTCAAACCCGGCATACAAAAAGCACTTTGG
>DATEEE010000111.1:0-2533 GCA_035281285.1 Nitrososphaera sp. | reverse complement strand
CGTCAGAGAGATCACGATCAGCACGTACCAGAGCGCAGTCGGCAACTTTGGCCTGGTGAGGAGCTCTGACATGGTAGTCCTTGACGAGGTTCACTTAGTTAGCGAAAGCGCCATCGAGTTTGACAGGATCTTTGACGTCATTGTTGAAGATCCCAAAAAGGCAATACTGGGCCTTACTGCCACCATCGACGAAAGGGATCCGAAATACCACACCATCCTCACGGTTGCGCCTCCGGTGAAAAAGTACATGATAAAGGACGCCGTGAACGATGGCAGGCTGGCAAAGCCTGTCGTAATACCCGTAGAGGTCGACTTTACGCCGGAAGAACGCTCCAGCTACGAAGAAGCCAGCGCCATGATAAAAGAGATCTCGATGAAGCTGCGAACGTTTGATCCTGCAAAAATGACAAAGTTACTGATGCGCGGTGGCGCAAGGGCCTCGCTGGCGAAAACCTGGTTTGCCCAGGTCCGCAGGCGCAAGGAGCTACTTAGCAGCACCACCCAGAAACTCGCTAGGGCTACGGAGCTTGTCAAGAAGCACCCAGGCGAGCGCGTGATGATCTTCAGCGAAACGATCGATTCCATACAGCGGTTGAAGGACATGCTCGAGTCGTGTGGAATCAGCGCCCGGTCTATTCACAATGGGATCAAACCGAAGGAGCGGCAGGAGATCCTGGAGAGCTGGGGGAAGGACTATTTTCCGCTGCTCTCTGTGCACACGCTCGAAATAGGCTACGACGTTCCCCACGTCGGCATCGCAATAATCATTGCAAGCACTTCGAACATGAACCAGGTGGCCCAGAGGATAGGCAGGGTCGTGCGCAAGGCTGAGGGAAAGGACCAGGCTCTGGTCTATGTTGTTTATGTAAGGAGCACCAAAGACGATAACGTGCTCAAGGTGGTAAAGGCGGCCATAGACAGGCAGGCTACGGGAAGGGCCGGACCCAGCTCTGGCACCAGTGGTGGACGCAGGCCGGCCAGAGGCCAAAAGACCCTTGCAAAGTTTTCATAGCCCGATGGTTTCTTGGGAAACGACGGTTCCGAATTTGTCGAGGTAGGACTCTACGTCCATCTCTGCCACTCTTCCAGTATCAATGCTGATAATGTAGACCATGTGGAGCCGGGCGTTGACGATCTCGTCCTCGGTTACCGGCGGGTTCATGTAGTATTTGTCGCAGAGCTGCTTGACGCTCCGGATCTCCGAGGGCTTTCTGTCCCTAGGAGGCCGGCGGAACACCGGCGGGATCGGAAGCACGCTGACTGGAGGCGTGGCAAGAACAAACTGGTTGGCATACTTGCTGTAGCGAGCTATCTTGCTTGCAATCCTGGCCGCATAATAGCCCAGAGGGTCGAGCGCGTGCTCTGGCGGGATGAATCCCGTTTCGATTTCAACAATCGCGATTCCGTCTCCCTTCTGAGCGTGCACGTCGCAGACAAGAATGTCGGTGAGCTGTTTCTCGACGTCAACTGAATAGCCGTATCGAATCAGGTGCTTTGCGCAGACCAGCTCCATCACAGAGTGGTTTATCTTGACAAGGTTGCGCTTGTAGAGCTCGATTAGCCGCTCGCGGACAAAGTTCATCTTTTCAACGGTTTCCGCATTTTCCCCGGCAGACATCTTGTCTGCAAGAGTCGTGACGTCCGCGACAAAGCGTGCTAAGTCCAACCGTCCGTTATAGGCCGGACACGGGCTTTAAAGTTGATGTCACGATCTATCAGTAACGTTAAAAATCGTCCGCCTCCCGCTACCTGCATAGGCAATGTCATCTCTCTTTTCCAGCATAAACAAGATCACAGTTTTGGGATCTGGCGTGATGGGCCACGGAATCGCGCAGGTGGCCGCGATGGCCGGCTACACGGTGACGCTCCGGGACATTGAAAAATCCTTCCTTGACAGGGCGATGGAAAAAATCCGGTGGTCTCTTGACAAGATGGTCGAAAAGCAAAAGCTGACAAAGCAGGCCTCCGACGAAATATTTTCGCGGATAACACCCATTGTCGACCTCGAACAGGCCCTCGCAGGTTCGGACATGCTGATAGAAGCGGTGCCGGAGGACATGAACCTAAAGAAAAAAGTTTACGCAGAAATCGACGCAGTTGCGGAAGGCAGGACACTGTACGCGTCAAACACCAGCACGCTCCCGATCACAGAGATGGCCTCCCTGACTGGAAGGCCGGAACGCTTCATAGGACTTCACTTTTTCAACCCGCCACAGCTGATGCCCCTCGTTGAAGTCATACCGGGCAACAGGACAGAGAACTCGATGGTGGATGTCGCGATGAGCTTTGTGAAAAAAGTCGGCAAGCAGCCGGTGCTCTGCAGGAAGGATGTCGCCGGGTTTATCGTCAACCGCGTTTTCATTCCCCTGGTCCACGAGGCAGCCTTCTGCCAGGACAGGGATGGCGCCTCGATGACCACTATTGATTCTGCGGTGAAATTCAGGATGTCATTTCCCATGGGGATATTCGAGCTTGCCGATTACACGGGGCTTGACGTAATCCACAAGGCAACTGTGGAAATGCACTCCCGCGA
>DATEEE010000110.1:0-10722 GCA_035281285.1 Nitrososphaera sp. | reverse complement strand
TATTCGATGTTCAAGCTAGCTCCGCCAGACCCTTGCACGCAAGATAGACGGCCGCGTGGGTAGGCAATTCAGCCAACTCTTTTGCAACGTTGTACGTCCTGCCTTTCGGTCTTATCTTCACCGGGCACTTCACTCTCATTGCAACTAGCCGGTCGCCAAGCAGACAAGCATCCGTTGTTGGATCGAAGGAGTTGAGGTCTGTGCAAAGCGTCTTTGCGAGGCCACTCTTGCTATTCAGTGTCCCGGGCATTCGAAATATCCTATGGACATCAGAGGTGACCTGGGCATCAATCCTTGCTCCTTCAGCACGCACGAGTCGGTCAACTTCTGCCCTAAAGCCAGCATAGCCACCCAAACTGGACACGATGTTGGAAAGCCTAATGGTCGAAGAGCCATCGATTTTCAACTTGTCTGCAACTCTCCTCCTCCATCCGGATCCAATCCCGCCGCGAGGAAACTTCACAAACCCCGAGCTCGCTGCATTACCTTTTCGGACGCCCACACTTTCAGGGATAAAGCCCGTGCCAGCAATGTAGCCAACGAGGTCTGACCTTGCCGGTGAGTCCAGAGTGGCGAATTCTTCGTCCGAGACGTGAACGTGAAAACCGTTATTCCCTGAAAAATATTTGTGAATATCGCGCAGGGCGATGCTAAAGTCCTCAACTAGAAATCGCTCCAATTTCACGGTTTCTTTCTTTGAGGCGTCCATGCATTTTTGACAGGGAAGTGAAACGAAATCCGCCTTCAATCCGCCGCATGACTTGCACGAAAATGCCTTGTTTGTGTCCGGACCAGCTTCCGCCGAATTGCAAGTAACGCAGCACTGAAACGTGTGTGACGACACACAAGGCAGGTCCAGGTCCTTGCCGTCGATATCAAATATCAATGACGCACCCTGCCATTCTTTTTCCTGCATCTGCCTTTCAGGAAAGTTGTAGAATGCATTCGAGCAGAACACATCGGAGGGGGCCTCTCTTACCAGAGTCGCTGCGAGCTCGCCCATGTTGGGAAAGGAAAGGTGCCTGACCATGCCTCGCTGTCCGAACAGAGTGTACCCGAATTCACGCATGGAGATCTTTGTCGGTTCTTCGATGACCCTAGACTTGAAGTAGTATTCCCTAAACGCGCTTTTTACAAACTCGACTGTGTTTGATTGCTCTGTCTTGCTCACTTTGCCGGGCCTCGCCTCCTTCCGAATTGTAGCGGATTTGTTATTCCTGCGCATTGCTCGGTGGCAAAGCACAGATTCTCGTTTAGGAGTTTCTCGCATGAAGGGACGGAATACTTTACGCGGCTGCCCTTCAGGCCAGCGAGATGTTCCACTTGGTACCGTGTTACCTTTTCGTTAAAGTCTGGGGCAGTCCGGAATAAGGCAACTATTTCGTCGATGGGCTTGCCTATTGTCAGCATGTAAGTAGCAAGCATTACTCTCGCCGAATGTGGAAGATTTTCAGCCTTTGCCATTACGTCAAGCGCGTGTTTGATGCATGGTGGAAAGTCAGTCACCGCGGCCGACCGATATTCGTATCGCGGTGCGAGCTTTTTCTTCAGCATGTCAGCCTTCTCGCTTATTCTTTCGGGCAATGTGGGGAGCGCCATCGCCCTGATTTTTTCATAGATCATGATGGAAAGCTCGTTTCTAACCAGCCTGACGGTTTCGTCGGCGTCGAGGTAGACGAATCCCCTTTCAACAAGCCTATTAACCAGCTTCCATTCCAGTTCATGGAAATGTGAAGACCTTGACAAATAGTCCGTGATTTTTACCCTGTAAAGCCTCCTGTCTTGGTCTGATGGCGAAATTCTTAGCCTGAAAAGATCTTCAAAGATCTTTGAAAAAAGCGCAGCTCTTTGTTCATCATTTTGCCTCTTGAGGTCCTCTGCGAGAAAGTCTTCCGCCCTTCGCGCTTCTGCCAAAGCAAACTTTCTGAGTATCGGTTCAAGTCCTATGGATTTGACGATTATGAGGGATGTCAGAAAAGTCAGTATTTCCGTCTCATATCGTTCCAGCCCTGAAAACACCTTCCCATCTGCCCCTGCCAGAACGCGTTCGACAGCCCTGTCAATTATCGCTGCCATGTCCGGCCCGGCAAGCTCGTCCCAGCTGAATCCAGACTGCCTGATGTACTCCCCGGCTTCGCTCAGGAAAGGGTACTTCGCAAGGTCTCCTGTTCCGAGCTTTATCACGGCCAAGCGAATCTAGTACCTCCTGTACCTCAATAAAAGCACAATCCACAGTATAATTGATAAGCGCGGCGGTGCGAGAGGTGAACCGAAGTACTCTATGGGCGAACCAAAGGTGGGATTCCACGTTTCCATTGCGGGCGGTATTTCAAATTCTGTTGACAACGCTACAAAGCTTGGCTGCACTGCGTTCCAGATCTTTACAAGGAACCCAAGGGGCTGGGCGGCCAAACCCCTAGACTCTTCTGATAATTTGCAGTTTGAAAAGAAACTTGGAGCGAGCGGCATACCGCCAGAGTCTGTTGTCGTGCACATGCCGTACCTTCCAAACCTCGCTGGGCCGCCCGGCGAACAGTATTCCAAGTCTGTGACAACGCTGTCCGAGGAACTGCAAAGGTGCTCGGACCTTGGGATACCACACCTGGTGATACATCTTGGTAGCCACATGGGAAGCGGGAATTCCTCTGGGATCTCCCAAATCGTGGCCGCGATTCTTTCGGCCAGGAAAGCGTTGAAGGCCCAGAAAAAGAACTCCGTTGCGATACTTCTTGAGAACAATGCAGGTCAGAAGAACGGCGTGGGCGGAACGTTCGAGGAAATTCGAACTATTCTCGACAAAGTGGACGGGAGTGCCGGAGAAATTGGCGTCTGCCTTGATACGTGTCACCTGCTAGCGTCGGGGTACGACATCCGGTCGGAAGCGCAAGTTTCGAAAACTTTGGAGAAATTCAACGAGATAGTGGGTCTGGAGCAGCTCAAGGTAGTTCATGTCAATGACTCAAAAGGGGGCCTGGGGTCACACCTCGACCGCCACGAGCATATAGGTCTTGGCCAGATCGGCAGGGATGGCATATCCTCGTTTCTCAGACACCCGGCAGTCAGAGGCAAGCCATGCATAATGGAAACGCCAATCGACACACGAAGGGGAGATCCAGAAAATCTTTCTGAGGTGCTCCGAATGCTAAGGTAGGATTGCTTACGCAGGTCTATGCGATTCCACATTTGTGGAGCCATGGTAAAATGTGATTATGATCAGATCCCCTTGCTCATAAGTGCAGTTAGGGATTTCTTTCGGCTGCCCGTCGCTTGCCTCCACAACACACAGGGTTCCGGATTTGATCAGGACAGAGACTTGCTCAGAAGTGGTCTGCCTGGTAAGCAGGGTTGCCAACGGAAATCCTTGCACCATCTGGATTACCATGAAGGCGCCAAAGAACGCAAGACCGAAAAGAATTGCCAGCTTTCGCGTCGACATCCTGCCAAATTCTGAAGTGTCGTCAGACCCGCCAGACACATTCGTATTCTTGTTGCGATTTCTAAAAAACCTATGGGCAGCGGGATCGTAGAACTATCTTTAGAGTTTTATCAATGGCGGGTATCCAGTTCCTGCTCTATTGCTTCCTGCTGCTCTAGCCAGTCGTCAAAATATGCGAGTAGCAAGTGGGCCGCGAGCTCGTCCTTCGTATGATCGATCTTGAGATGGATAGGCATGTAATCCGGAGCGATAAAGAGATTACAAATATAGCAGAATGGATTACGCTCGTGCTCCTCTAGCAACACTGTCCACCTATAGGTCGTGTAAATATAAAATCTCCTAATTGCCCGTTGAGAATGGTGCCGAGCGATATCAACCCTATTTCAGAAAACTCGTTACGTCGTCGCATATAAGTATCTGAATATGTCCGCACCAAGACATCTTTTTTCCAAGTGGTTGCGTTCAGGGACTACACCGGACTGTTTATATCAAAATCTGACGTGTTTTTTCCTCAAAGACTGGTAGCGCGATTTATGGAGACGAGAGAGAGGATTATTGATGACCTGAGGCGGTTCGGAGTAAAAGTGAACCAGATTCTGCTCTACAATCCGTCTCTCGAAGAGCTTAGAGGCATGAGGGACGGACTGATGCGATTGAATAGCTGAAAGTGGAAAGCGGCTATTTCCTGGAGTTCCGCAAAGTGCGGCTACTCATGATATCCCCGCCGCCCCTCACGACAATCAAGTTATAAGGAGGTCAAAAAAGTGATTAGGTATGGTCTTTGGAAGGGACGTCCGGCTCGGCAGAATATTGAGGGACGGCAAGATGGTATGCATTCCCATGGACCATGGTATAAGCAACGGGCCGATTAGAGGACTGGAAGATATTCATGGCATGATCTACCAGTGTGCCCCAGCCGGGCTCACATGTGTTCTGGTTAACAAGGGTATAATCAAAACTTTGCCGAGGCCGCCAGACGTCGGTCTCATAGCTCACTTTTCCGGAAGCACGTCGCTGGGCCCTGCGCCTAACAGGAAGATGCTGATGGGCAGCGTCGAGGAGGCCATCCGGCTGGGCGCGGACGCGGTATCCCTGCATATCAATATCGGAGCCAAGGAAGAACCTGAAATGCTTCAAAAACTTGGCACGGTTGCTGACAAGTGCGACGAATGGAGCGTTCCTCTTGTCGCCATGATGTACCCGCGCGGCGAGAATATCAAGAATCCGCACGATCCGGAAATTGTGGCCCATGCAGCCCGGGTAGGAGCAGAGGCAGGTGCCGATGTCGTGAAAGCAGTCTACACCGGCGACGTCGATTCGTTCAAGGGAGTAGTGCGGAGCTGTCCCGTTCCGATTGTGATCGCAGGCGGACCAAAGGCCAGCACCGACCGCGAAATTCTCGAAATGTGCGCTGGCGCAATGTCTGCCGGTGCAAAGGGCGTAACGTTCGGCCGAAACATTTTCCAACACAAGAACCCACCGGCGATGGTACGCGCACTGAACAGGATTATCATTCAAGGCAAGACCGTGAAAGAGGCCATGAAGGAACTTGTCTGAGTCATTGGCAAAGTCGAAGGACCTCATAATTAGGCCAACCATCTCAAAGTCAGGTGTCGCGGCTTTTGTTTCAGCCCTCCGTGAGAGAGGGATCACCACGCTGAATGTCGACCCGAAAAACGTGGCGGCGAAGGGGTTCCGCACCTTGTACGAATCCGAAGACGCAGACATGGTGGTCTGCAAGACGATTGACCAGCTAAAGTCTCTCAAATCTTCGGGTAAGCAACTGGGGTATTTCAAAAAGGTGCTGAGCAACGCTGATGTTGACGAGATAGAAAGAGCATCTCAAGTTGGGGCACAATTCGTCGTCGTGGATGCCTCAGATTGGAAAATTATCCCGCTTGAGAACATCATCGCCAAACTGCACAAATCAAGGACCAAGGTCTTTACGACGGCGAAAAGCGCTCGTGAAGTTGGCACGATGTTTTCTGTGCTCGAGCTCGGCGTTGACGGGGTGATACTGTCTACTGAAAAGTTGGATGAGGTCGAGGCTGCTCAGCAGCAACTTTCCACAACTAGATTTCCGATAAAGGCGGCAAAAATTGTTGAGGTGAAAGACGTCGGGACGGGGGAGCGCGTATGCGTGGATACCGCCTCGATGATGACTATGGGAGAAGGGATGCTGGTCGGCAGCAAGTCCAACTTTATGCTACTGGTTCACAACGAGTCTGTCGGTTCTTCTTTCACCTCGCCGCGCCCTTTCAGAGTTAATGCTGGGGCGGTCTACTGCTACACTATTGCGCCTGACGGCAACACTAGGTATCTTTCCGAAGTGGAATCGGGGAGCGAAGTCTGGATTGTGAACAAGGACGGAGCAGCGAGAAGAGCGACCGTCGGCCGTTCAAAGATAGAGACTCGTCCTTTGAGGCTGCTGCGAGCAGACATTGGAGGAACGACCGGGACCGTGATTCTGCAGAACGCAGAGACTATCCGGTTGATCTCCTCAGACGGCAGGCTAATCTCGGTTACCGAGATCAAGCCTGGCGACGAGGTGCTGGGTTATGCCAAGCAGGCGACCGGGAGGCATTTCGGAATGGAAGTCGACGAGTACATTCTCGAGAAATAGCGACGGCACTCGCCTTCTTGCAATTCCAGTTGGCTATGAGGCAGCGGAAAGTCCTCTGTAGTTCTTTAGCAAATCCATGATCCTGTCCTTCATCTCACTTAGCTCATCAGGGTTTGCCGCGTAGTTTGCATCCCTGTCAAATGGCTCTGGGACGATCCCTGCGCTAGTAGCGGCTACCCTTCCGTAGGGAAAGACAAAATCCACCCTCACAAGGTCGTTCAGATTGAACTGACAAACCCTATCCTGGTTTGAGACATTCCTTGGTTTCTTGCCTTTCGATATCTTGCGCGTCATATCGACAACCGCGAACTGCTGCCCAAGTATAAGTATCTGTCTGTAGTCATCCAGACATCGCAGCGAATTCTGCATCTCAATTCAAAGTTGCAAGTTGATCTCAACAGATCATCAGAAGTACGTTGAGGACTCGGGTTCATGGAGACTTTGGTTATCGCTAGTCCAGCTCGCAAAAGTGAGCTAAGTGGATAGATTGTTTTTAGTCGGTTGTTTAGTACTTTAAAGTATCCCGGCTATGGACGATCCGAACGAGCTAGCACGAAAATCATGCTAGCTCAACAGGAAGAAATCAAAGACCAAATCGTATTTGGAAACTGTAAAAGTGTACTTCCAAATCTTCCTGAAAATTCTGTGCAGCTCACGATAACTTCGCCACCTTACAGAAACGCGATAGACTACGACATGCATGCGTCAGGTAACGGAGGGTACTACAGGGGCAAGCTAAAGCTCGACACCTCCGAATACCTGGATGACATGGAAGAAATCTTTGGAGAAAAGGTGTACCGTGTCACTAAGGAAGGCGGTTACTGTTGCATCGTAATCGCAAACGAAGTCGTAAACGGCACCATCATGCCACTTCCCCACATGCTCCTGTCGCGCCTTGTCCAGCCCTTCGGAAACTGGCAGCTTCACGAAGAAATAATCTGGCACAAGGTGACCGGAGGAACTAACAGATACGGTTCATTTGTGATAAACCCGTATCCAAAGTACTACCGCGCAAACATCATGCATGAATTTATTCTCATACTGCGTAAGGGAGACGTCAATAGCGGCAGGACGAGGAGGAAGGACGCGCTGCCAGCGACCCATGAAGAGTGGACCAAGGAAATTGCAAACTCTGTGTGGCACATCGCTCCAGTTCCGCCGGGATTTATCAATCACCCGTGCCCCTTCCCTGAGGAAATCCCATACAGGCTGCTTACGCTCTATTCTTATCCCGGCGACCTGGTTCTGGATCCGTTTAATGGCAGCGGGCAGACAACAAAGGTTGC
Organism: Nitrososphaera sp.; assembly: GCA_035281285.1. Taxonomy (GTDB): domain Archaea; phylum Thermoproteota; class Nitrososphaeria; order Nitrososphaerales; family Nitrososphaeraceae; genus Nitrososphaera. The sequence goes on along the minus strand of DATEEE010000110.1, from coordinate 3,377 downwards.
CCACAGGTTTGGGAGGAAATATCTTGGAATTGATGTTGTGAAGGAATACATAGAGTTGGCCAGAACGCGCATTGCCAAGGAACCACTGCATATCAGGCCTGAAGCGCTCATCGCGAACTGGAAAAAAATTCCCTCGCACTACAATAGACGATAGCAAGCAGTCAAAGGCACGTCTAGCTGGTCATCTCTAGACGCGGTCGAATATCGGGACTGGATGTGCTAGTGGATGACAGCAATTCAAGTAGGTCGAGTGTTTCGTTCTTTCAGCAGCCGGCCAAGGGCCTTTTGCCTAAGCGCAGCTTCTACATACAGCGAATCGCAGTAGCTACACACAAGGTAGAGCGCGGCGCTGTCTTGGCTCGGCGTAACAACTTTCTGCCACTTTAAACCCTCCGCGCTCTTTGAGCATATGATACAGGCGGCCTTTCCCTCCAGAGCTGATCTTTCAGCGCCCGTGTACATGGCGTACATGTCATACCCATCGCTTTCCAGTGGCGACCACAATTTCTCAAATGACTCAAGAATCGATGCGTCGAATCCGAGCCCAATTAATTTGGAGACGTGCTCCTCTTTGGAGGGCATGACTCTCTCTTTGGCGTAATCAGGGATTAATAATCTGTAGGCACTGCACTGTGTATCGCCCTACGACATGCATCTGCTTAACTGTCAAACCTGTTCACGCGAGGCTAGTATGCAGCCGCACAAGAAGAAAGTCTTGAAAATGACGGCTGTCGCAGCAGGCATTATCGTTGTGGCTTTCATGCTTCCAACAGTAATAATCCCGGCCGCAATTGGAGTGTCCACGGCTAGTGACTGCGCAATTTCGTCAGGGTGCGCAGGTGAGACCTATGATAAGTGTGGTGCCTACCAAACTTCAGGTGACTCAACGTCCTTTATCGATTCCATGGGAAGGGGAATGAGGGGGATGCTCTGCATGATGGGGCTTGACGGTTCAAGCTCAAACGCGGTAGTACTGCCCGGCCTGCCCGCCTCGCCTGTCACGCTTAATAAGATCTGAATTCCTATATTATGCTAGAATGGCAGCTGCTACATCAGGTTCAAAGCAGCCAAGAGAACATCGCTGCAGTGTCTGCGGCAGGGTATTTCAGAGCACGGACCTTCTTGAAACTCACATTCGGATGGAGCACAGCAAGCATAGTGTTCCGCCAGCTGGCGTCGGTTAGAAATCACCCATGTGTCCTCATAGAATTAGATGTCGTTCCGATCGACTGAAGACTAGTTCTCGGCTGCTTATCCGTTCAATTCGGGCACATGAACACAGCTTTTTTATTGCATAGATCTTTCGTTTGGGCTAAAACAATAAAACTACCTGTGCAACACCCACTCTGTATTGAATGCAAAGATCTGCGCGTCGATATCCAGCGACAGCGCGCGTTCTATGAAGCAAAAAGCCATGGATGCACTTGCGATCGGAGCTGACTTCGTCGAATTGCGATTCGACTACTTGAGGCCCGGCGAGATCGAAACTGCGCTTGGTGAAGCCGGTCAAATTAGGTCAAAATCTGTCTTTACGCTAAGATCAAAATCCGAAGGTGGCAAATTTGCGGGCAGCGAGCAGGAGCGGATCGCGTGGCTTCGCAGGATGGCCGAACAGCGGCCGATGCTGGTAGACGTTGAACTCGAGACTCTGAGACAGAATGACGATCTTGCCGACTACTTCGACAACCAGAAAACGCCCATCCTGGTTTCTTGGCACGATTATAACGCCACCCCCGATAACGACGATCTGGCCGACACACTTTCGGAGATGAGAGTCTATAGCAATTTCGTCAAAGTAGTGACATCGGCAAAGAACTCGGCCGACGCGATTAGGCTCCTGAGCCTCTACGAGTCAACTGTTGGATTGAATGCGATAATTTTCGCGATGGGAGAGGCCGGGATAATTTCCAGAGTGCTCTGCACCGTAGTCGGAAACGCCCCCTTCACGTACGCGAGTTTGGATTCTGCTTTGGCTCCGGGCCAGCTGACAATTGGCGACATGCGCAAGCTCTACAACATGATGGAAGGACGCTCGCAATGACTGTCCGGTCTCTCTGAATCAGAATCGGCGGCTGACCGGGGTTGTTAAACAACATATAAGAAAGGACCTGCTCTATCGGAGCCTGTTGCAGACACCGCCCCGGACATACTGCATCATAGGGGATCCCATAGATCATTCACTATCTCCGGCGATGCATAACGCGGCTTTTGCGGCACTTTCACTGAATTGTACCTACATCGCTTTCAGGGTGCCCGCCGGGGAACTCGAACAGTCTATAGAATCGTTGCGTTCAATAAATATCGCCGGCTTTAACGTAACGGTACCGCACAAAGTGCAAGTGATGGACTTGATCGACGAACTTGATGTATCGGCCAAAAAGGCGGCTGCGGTCAACACCGTGAATAACATCGAGGGGATCTTCAAGGGCTACAACACGGATATTCAGGGCTTTATTGAACCACTTCGTAGAAGGAACGTTTCATTCGATGGATCAAAGGTACTTTTGCTGGGAGCAGGCGGCGCGGCCCGAGCTGTTATTGCGGCACTGTCGGAGGAAAAGGGAATTGCAAAGGTTGCGATCGCCAACAGGGATCTAGAGCGCGCACGGGGGCTTGCTTCAATAGGGTCGGCCCTCGGCCTTGCTTGCGAACCAATACCTTTGGATGATCTGGCTCGAACGGCGTCAGATTCGGACCTCATCGTGAATTCCACCACGGTCGGTATGAAGAATGAGCCAAGCATGATCGAGGCTCGGGACATCAAGAAAGGGAGCATAGTCTACGATCTTGTCTACAGGCCGGTGGAGACTGCCCTGATCGAAAATGCCAAATATGCACAGGGAATCGTTGTATATGGATACGAAATGCTACTGGAGCAGGGGGCCCGGGCGTTTGAAATTTGGACCGGCCTGCGGGCTCCGAGGGACGCCATGAAAAAGTGCCTCTTCGGAGTGTTTGGGGAGCCGTCATGAAGAGCCGCGGAGCGACTGCCACAATGCACGGCGCGATATCGGTGGTCAATGCGATTGCGACTGGGAATGGCTCGTCGCTTGGGATCTCCTTGACGGCCACTGCGCGCGTGGAGCTGGAGAAGGGGCACGGAGTCCGATTTCTTACTGGCAGGAATGAAGACAGGCTGGTCAACAACATTGTCCGAAATACACTCCCCCGTACAATGGCCGAAGAGAACATGGTAACAGTCAGTGTCAAGTCTGAAATCCCAATCGGGTTCGGGCTAAAGAGTTCGAGCGCTGTGTCCAATGCTGTGGCCCTTGCCTGCAGCAGACTGGCGGCTGAGGAGGTTGACGACATCGCAGTCCTGGATGCCGCGGTGCGGGCTTCCCTTGACGCAAGAGTTTCGATAACAGGAGCGTACG
>DATEEE010000109.1:0-14481 GCA_035281285.1 Nitrososphaera sp. | reverse complement strand
ATGGGTATGATCAAGGACCTTTCGATTAATGACAGCAAGGTTGCATTTACGCTCGAACTCACGACTCCGGCCTGTCCCTTCAACAGCGACATTGAACGGGATGTAAGGGCAGCGATTGATGGGCTAGGCGTCAAGGAATTGAACATGAAGGTCACCGCCAGAGTCATGGAGGGTAGGGCCGTAAGCATGGACGAACTATTGCCCGGAGTCCGCAACATAATTGCGGTAGCAAGCGGAAAGGGCGGAGTGGGAAAGACCACGGTCTCTGTCAACCTGGCAATAGCGCTTGCAAAAACCGGAGCAAAGGTGGGCCTCCTTGACGCGGACATCTACGGGCCGAGCGTGCCGTTAATGATGGGGCTGAAAGCGTCTCCAGAGGTCATTAACAACAAGATTCAGCCTCCAGAAGTCGACGGAGTAAAGGTGATCTCGATGGGATTTTTCTACGAGCAATCCCAGCAGGCAGGGATCTACCGCGGTCCCATCGTTTCTGGGATTGTCAAGCAGTTCCTTACAGACGTCAACTGGGGCGAACTCGACTACCTGATCATCGACCTTCCGCCTGGGACTGGAGACGCTCCGCTGACCATCGCGCAGACGATCCCAATTACAGGAATACTGATTGTCACCACGCCGCAGGATGTCGCAATGAACGTGGCGGTCAAAGCGGTTGGAATGTTCAACAAATTGAACGTGCCAATTATCGGTGTCATCGAGAACATGAGCTACCTTCAATGTCCGCACTGCAGCGAGCAGATTTTACTCTTTGGGCAAGGCGGCGGAAAGCGGATAAGCGATGACTTCAAGATCCCATTTATCGGTGAAATTCCGCTACACCCGCAAATACGCGAAGGTAGCGACACGGGCAAGCCGTCCGTGGTATCAGAGCCTGACTCTGTCCAGTCACACGCGTTCAGCAAGGCTGCGAAGGTGGTAGCCGGGCGTATTAGCATCATTGCCGCTGAGCTAAGGGATCAAGAGAAGGCCGACGAGTCCGGAAAGTAAGAGCGGTTAATGCCAGCCGAAGCGTCTCTTCTGAAAGAACTCAGGCAACCGTTTGGGCTGCTCATTCCTGACAGGGAAGTCACCAAACGGAGGATAGTTGAAGCAATACGAGGTGCGCCAGTTGTCGCCACCGTGGGCGATGCGACTACGGAACGGTTTCTGACGTATGAAATCATTCCAGATATAGCTGTGGTCGACGGGATGGAACGCAGATCAAAAAGAAAGGCGCCATTTTCATACAGGGCCACGGAGTTAAGATGCTCAAATCCAGCAGGCTCGATCTCTAAAGAATCAGTGGCGGTGATCCGCCTGGCAGTGCGCGAGGCCAAACCGATCAGAGTTCTTGTTGACGGCGAAGAAGACTTGCTGGCGCTACCCCTGTTTAGCATGGTCCCTCTGAAATCTGCAGTCTGTTACGGCCAGCCGCTGGAGGGATTAGTGATAGTGCGAATTTCCTCGGCCAAAAAGAGGAAGTCAAAGACCCTTACAGACAAACTAACTGATAATTCGATTCCTAGTTAACAGATACAACCATTTCCATCCCACAGTTACACTTAATGGATAGAATTGGACTCTTCTAATGTGGGGGATGAAGATGTGGTGGCTGTATGATAAAGATGATTATCTATACCAATTTCTGACCCCGAATTCGCTACTTGTCGCAGCCGCAGCCGTCACTGCCGAGGTCAAATGTCCTGATGTTGTATTTCTTCATGCAGTCTGCGCAAGCGCTCTGACCAAAATCAATTCTTGCGCTGCAGAACATGCAGGCGCCTCCTTTGCTTTCTGCCTCGGCACTTTCCATTACGTGTAGTGCGATAAGATGACTTTTAAGTCTTGTTAAGATTCTTCGCCACACAACGGCGTTGCCGCTACAACAGCGAACTTGTGGCCAATCAAAGAGTCTCGCATGACGCAGAATGACGGTAGAAATACGCGCGTAATAATACGTTCTTACTGGAAAGGTGAAAGCAGGATCTTTGGTCTGTTGGGCGTGCTGTGATGACATCGCTTTCCGCAAAGCGGGCAGTTCTTTCTGTCCAGGAACACGCACTGACAGATGTGCGACTTCATATAGCTTTCAGCAGCCTTTGTAAATTCTCCGGTACCGTTGCAAAACGGACAATCAGAATCGGTGATATCGATCAAACCCTTGCCTGTGCAAACTGGGCATTTCTGAACGTCCGTTTGGGACATCTCCCCTACGTTGAATCCACCATAATTTATGCATTATCGAGTAGCAGTAAAGTCTATTGGAGTTTCATAACAAATAGACCGGCACTTGCGCTACATAAGATAGGCACGTGTTATGTTCAAAATGTGCTCGTTGCGCGGCCTTTCGAAAGATGCGCATTGCATTAATAGTTCCCGCTGGAAGAACAAAATAACCATTGCCGGTAACGGATGAGCTTGTCAGAGTAGCAAGGGGCGAAGTGTTTTCGGATGCATGGACGCGGACTGCATACTCTGTGGACGCGAGCCATTATGAAATAACGCCCCTTGCAGTGGTCCATCCAGCAGACCAGGAGGATGTGCAGAATATCTGCAGAGTATGTTCTGCTGAAAATCAGACCATCGTGGCACGCGGCGCCGGAACAGGGCTTCTAGGGCAGGCTCTTTCGGATGGTATAGTGCTTGACTTTACAAAACACATGAATCAGCTGCTTGAAATCGAGGAAGATTACGTAGTAGTCCAGCCAGGAATCGTCAAGGGAGTCCTTGACCGTGAGCTGCGAAAAAGGGGCAAGTGGCTTCCTCCAGATCCGGCAAGCAGCAATTATTGCACTTTAGGCGGCATGATAGCAAACAACTCGAGTGGAATCCACTGCCTGGGATACGGAGACACCGTGGACTTTTTTGAAGGAGCCCGGTTCGTATTTTCTGATGGGTCAGCTGGATATGCGAGCAGCAGCGATTGTGATGACCGCACAGGCAGGCTGCAAGGCATTGTGGAGCCCGCGATTGCACACATCCAGAGGACTTTTCCAAAAGTCAGAAAGAACTCTTGCGGCTACAGACTGGATTCGGTCATGCGTCATGGCAAATTCCAGCCGCACAAGATCTTGGCAGCGTCGGAATGCACGCTGGCGATAGTGACCCAGGCCAAATTCCGAATTATGGATTTGCCGGAGCACAGGAGCTTGGGAGTGGCAGGTTTTTCGGATCTTGGGGCAGCAATCGCATCAGTCCCGGCTCTCTTGAAACTTGAGCCGGTGGCTCTGGAGATGATGGACCACACCGTGGTCTCAATCTCAAAAAATGGGTCGGCGAATGGCTGCCTCTTATTCATCGAGTTTGCCGGCGCGATGCAATGGGTGGATCGCCAACTGCGAGCGTGCTTGCAGATTGTGGGCCAAATAGGGTCAACCGTGGAATATGCGTCGGATAGTCAGAGCCTTGATCGCATTTGGGGGGCAAGGAGGGGTGCCCTGAATAATATCATGAAGCTCACAGTCGGAAGCAGAAAGCCCATTGGCCTTATCGAAGACACGGTCGTGCCAGTGGACATGCTGGGCACACATGTCGAAGGCATTTTGCATGAATACAAGAAAAAGAACCTGGACTATGTCATGTACGGACATGCCGGTGACGGAAACATCCATACGCGACCCTTGGTCGATCTCGATTCTGAACCCCAGGCAGGGCTCGTCGAGGGCCTTGCCACAAATGTATTCCGGCGTGTGGTTGCCAGCGGCGGCACTATTACTGGAGAACACGGGGACGGCCTTGCCCGTACGCCATACATAGAGATGCTTTACGGGCCGGAAACGCTTCGTATTTTCAAGGAGGTTAAGGAGCTGTTCGACCCACAGTTCCTTCTCAATCCTGGCAAGAAGCTTTCGGTCCGCGTGCAATGACTTAAGAGAGGCAAATTCCAATTCCGGCAAAGTTGAAGTCCAGTCCAAGCCAGTTCAAGCGCATCTGGTCATATTCCGTTGGATTTTACGGTGTGTGGACTGCTCATATTGGAAGACGGATGGGGTTCTTTGAGGCTCTGGCAACAAGGCCGCTTTCTCCGCGGCGGCTCGCAACTTCGATGCGGCTTTGCAGGCCGGCAGTCGAGGCCTGGTGTTCCGCAGCATTAGCATATCGCTTTCTCACGAAGAGTTCAGGAGGAAAGCTTAGGCTTCGTGACGGGCTCGGCAGGATTCTGATCAACAAGAGCCACCCGCTATATCTGGGTGGTCAATTCTCCTACCTTGCAGAGCGTAGCCTAAAATTTGGCGGCTTGGAGAGGCTTTTCAAAAATGGAGACATACTCTCCGACGAATCCGCTTTTCAAGCAATAGAGGAGGCCACCCACTGGGATCACTACGCGTTCATGAGGGCAGTAAGCGAAAACGGTCGACTGCATAACTTGATGTCAGACGGATGCAATTTTGCGGATGTAGGGTGCGGGACAGGGAGCCTGATTGCAAAGCTCCACAAGAGGTATCCGCGTTCAACGTTTTTTGGAATCGACCCTTCGGCGAAAGCGGCCTCTGTCGCTAGAAGGGCACTGATAGGGCAGGCTACCATCGTCAAGATGCGCGCCGAGGACCTCAAGAAGAAGGCAGAGTTCGACATGGTGTACCTTGGGGAATCGCTTTACTCGGTTGCTAACAAGGAAAAAGTACTCTTGAATTGCGCTCGTTCGCTCAAGACAGGGGGAACGCTTGCCGTTTTGGAGGGGCTGATGCCTGCCCGCGCGGTCAGCGCGGACGACATGGTAATCAAGGGAATGCAGCTCGACTTTGCCCTGTATGGGCACAGGTTTATGACTAGAGACGAACTGTCTGCGCTCATGAAAAAGGCAGGTCTGAAGGCTATCAGGTTCAGATCGCTCGGGGGATCCGTCTATCTCGTGACAGCAAGAAAATAGCAATCACTCTGCGCCAAAGAATCCCAAAAGGTCAAAGCCCTCAGCGGCCTTGGCCTTTATCTCTGCAATTGATATCAGGTGGCCGTCAGGATCCTTTATTATTGCATGCTTGCCAAACGGCTCTTGTTTGGGCTTTTTGTAGAATTTTACATTCATTTCCTTGAGCCTCTTCACACTAGAATCAAGATCAGAAACTTCAAATCCGACCAGCATGCCGGCCGCTGGCTTGATAGCACTTTTTTTCCTGGCCGGATGCAACGCCAGGACCGTGCCGCTGTTGAAGAATTCCGTCCAGTCTTTCGACTTAGTCTTTATCGGAAGTCCGATCGTATCCTTGTAGAACTTAACTGACTTGTCCATGTTGGAGACGAGCAGTATGACTGCCCCGACTTTGCTAAACGACATACCAGTATCCCTTCAATTGGATTCTGCAGGGGTAAATTAATAACTTATCGATGGGCAAAATTGCCAGAGAAAACGCGGCAAATGCATCGGCTGGTCGGGTTTTCTATTTTACCGTCATCGTCAGCTTTTCATTTCTGACTAAGGCATAGTTTTCATAGTCCTCCAAAATCTCACCCGAGTCGGTAGCTACTTGGATAATTTCTCTCTTGTCGACTCCCCAAATTGAAAGGAACTCTCCCAGAGTGTAATTTCTCATAACAACGGACTCTATGTGGATGGTTCCTGAAGTGTCATGCGTATGGAGCGGAGCGAGTAACGCTCTTGACGGCCCGAACTCGTCTAGTGAATGGTCGTGCCATAATTCGGGCGCGATACCGATTTCTGCCGGCACGTCGAATCGTTCTCCATCCTCTGATCGAACCTCGAGCAAAGTATGGATATGCATAACAAGCTTGGGATTGGCGTGGACCTCCTCTAGCTGGAATTCATTGCCAGACTGACCTGAGGTGTTCTGAGGGTCAGCGGCATCAGAGGGCACGAGCCCCTGGTATACTATTAGTATCGTCACTATACCTGAAACGGCGAGGCCAATTCCTGCGTAGAGTATCAGCTGTTTTTGATTCAAGCCAGTGATCTCAAGGGCGGCATGCCCGGTGCTAAAAGCCTTTTCGATAAGTAGGCTGCTTGCGCCATCGTTCGAAAAAGATCTTGCGAAAACATGACGCTACCTCGATCGGGCTCAGCCGAGCGCTAGCGTTTTCGATTCTAGCCCCGAATGAATTTGTGGTAGCGGCAAGAATTTCAGAACCTTTACTCTTCAAAGGATCCCCAAAGCCGCATATGGCCTTAACAATTTTGGAAATTGCCGCAGGAAGAAATACCTAGGAAGGCGAACTCGGTGCCGGCTGGCGACCGCTTCTATTCCTTCTGAATAATAGAATTGCAGCCGCAGCCCCGGCGCTGCCCAGAATTAGAACAATGATCGGTACGGTCAGCGATGCGGGATTTTGCGCAGGGATACTAGGTGTCGGATCAGAGCTCAGCACCCAGGTATCGCCAAATTCGCGGCCGACAAAATTCTCGCTGTCAATCAGCGCATCCGTGCCTCCAAAGATAAGGATCGAAGAGCGTGCCGAATCGAATACTATTCCGTTGAGGGATCGCCTCGACGGGCCACTCTCTACATTAGCTTCAAGAAGCTCTTGCCAGGTATTTTGCTGATAATCGTATGCCCAGACGCTGCCGTATGGAGCCACCGGTGCCTCTTCCGTCTCGGCGAACATAACGTCGCCGCCAAAGAAAATCGACTGGTCTGAGTCGCTGTCATATACCATTCTGGTCCTCAATGGCGGTGGATGACTCTGAGGGCTTTTTTCCTCCCATGTGTCGCTGTCGGGATGAAAAACCCAAGTGTCGCTGAAAAACCCGGTTTCGGAGAAGCCTCCGAACATCACAAAGACGTCGTTCTCCTCGTCATAGACGAATCCCATTGCGCCCCTCGCAGCGGGGACATTACCGTTTGGAACGATCTCTCTCCACGCGTTTTCGGCGGGGTCGTACTCCCACAAGTCGCTAAAGTATCCCTGCTCTGTGAAGCCTCCGAAGAGCAAGGCAACTGCACGTTGCGAATCAAAAGCCATTCCGTACGACGCGCGCTCGCTGGGTGGATTTTTCGAATCCAGATTTGACCAGGCATTCTCAGCCGTACTGTAAGCCCAGGTGTCATTGGAAACTATCGAGTGGCCGAAGCCAAAGCCTCCGAACATCAAGAGCCGACTATTTACGTTGTCGTAAACTAGAGTCGTGGCCGCTCTAGGAGTTGGAGATACTATCGGGTTCTTGCGCATCCAAGAGTTGTCGGTCATGTTAAGAATCCAAGTGTCACCGAGGTGAGTGCCGTTTCCGAAGCCTCCGAACAGGACGACAGCATCGGTCGCTGGGTCATATGCCATCGCGTGTGATCTTCTCGGAGAGGGGGCATTCAAGGCGTCGACCTTTTCCCAGACATATTCTGCTTCAATGGCTTGGATGGCAGTGGTACCGGCGAGCGACACCACCAAGATCACAAACCACGCAACTGGAATAGCCAGCGCCATCACGACGCTCTAACGACCTTCGAGATATTAATAGTTGAGACCTTTGTGAATCCAAGCGCAAAGGTCCGAGCTTGTTAAGAAGTCTCTGGGTAAATCCAGTTGCCTGTTACCGACTGGCTTAAAGCATTCCTCGTTGTAATCCGCGCCATGAATTTGTCTTCCTTGCTCTCGTTGCTTCTCGCCATCGCGGCAACAGGAGTTGTACTCTTTGCTATGGCAGAGGCGTCCCACCAGCCCGACGAACCGTACATTAGCCTTTCGTACCCGTTTGATAAACCGGACCCAATCCTATACCGCATTGGGACTCAGGGCGTGGTGCCTGCTGAATACAAGACTGCAGCAAACGAGGCTGTAAGCATTTGGGGTCAGGCGCTAAATGCTCAGGGAGGTGACTGGGACTTTGTGAAGACCAACTTTGGCGAGGACATCTACCTGCGGCTTGTCTACGACCAGAACGGCGCATCGCGGTTTTGCAAGAACTTTTTGGCAGGCAAGACGCCGGAAGATAATGTCGGGACGCGCACCGCCGTCTTTGTGGGCTGCAAGGACAAGTTCCTTGACGTGAATGATGTAAAAGTAGGTGTCATTCACAGGCTTGGGCATGCATTCGGCCTTGGCCCTGCTGCTGCCGGAGCCACTTCAGTCATGTGCGACGCATATGATGCCATAGAAGGGACTTGCACGCGCACTGACGTGCCTACACAGATCGATTTGTATTGCATGACTCGGATGTATGGGACAGACGGTTTCGGCGCGCCCAATCCTCACTTTGTGCCGACCTTCTGCAAGCTCCCCTGAGGTGGGCCCCAAAAAGCCCAGATTTGCAGAGTAAAAAGGAGCAACGCGGGCTTCCATCTCAAATAACGTCCGTGACAATAATGGCTGGTGTGCATTCGCAGGAAATCGATATCAAACTATAAATCCCATATTTGCTCTACGGAAAGGGCTTGAAGGAATTCAGGATACTCCAGAATTGCTCGGTTTGCGGCGAGGGATTTGATTCCGATTATAAATTGGCAAAACACATGAGCTCGATACATCCGCCGCCGGAGAGAGTCGGGAGGACGGACGGAGAGGATTCGTGCAGCTGCGGCGGATCTCATTCTCACGTTCAGGGCCATTGCTGAAAGACGAGCAGATCCGGATTGATACCAGACAAGCTCTTTTTCATTTACGTCGCCAGGAACGACGAATGGCAGCAGCTTCAGAAGGAAGACTGGGACTATGTATCTTCTATGTCTAGGTTCTTCAAATGGTGGTCAAAACGTTACTTTGACATTGATTTGCCCGTAGAAGCAGACATACTTCCGGTAATCCCTGGGAAGCTATTTGATCGAATGTCAGTTGCATATCTCATCAGGGATCACGAGCAAAGAGGCGGCGATGTGCTTCATTTTTACCTCGCATATTTCAAGCCGTTCTGGACCGACTGCAACACGGAGGGCTACACTGCTAAACATCTTGGCATATGCTGGTGGCAGCGTCCAGATCGCGCCAAGCCCGGGGAATCGCAGCTTGAATTATTCGTGGAGAAGAACTGCCCGCGGGTCTCGCACATTCTCGCACACGAAATGCTGAGGATCAAGGGAAAGACCAAGAAGCAATATTTTAGCGATGTCCACGATCTTTGGGACAAGCACGTCTATGACAACAAGCCGTTTCTTTATTTCGATTCGCACTTTAAAAAAGTCGGAAAGGACGGCTCGCACAGGTTCGTCACGCTGGATCCCACGCAGCTGCGATGATTGCCATGGATAATCTTCCCTCCGATTGAAAATGAACGCTGATTCGACAGTACGGATTGGCGGCGTGCTGTCAACAGCGGGGGTTGCGCTTTTCATCGCTTTTGTCGCCGTCCTTCTCATTTTTCCTGTAGTCAAAGCCTGCGATGAATCGGGTGGGAATTGTACGTATTCTTCAACCGCTCCCGAACCGTTCAAATCAATGGTGCAGCCCGCATACCTTGCGATTTCCCTGCTCGTCATAGCTGGTGGAGTCCTGATGGTTCGGTTAAGCAGATGGCGTGATTCTAGGGATGACGCAAAACCAGTCGGGTAACGCCCTTCCGCTTATAAATAATGGACATGCACTAGATATGAAATTGAAAAAAGTCCGGTTCTCCAAGAAGGAGATTCGCTTTCTGACCAGAAACGAAGCATGCAGGCTCGCTACGTGCGCCAATGACATCCCGCATGTGGTGCCTGTATCGTACTTGTTCAATGAAGGACATTTCTATTTTGCAACGGACTATGGAACAAAAAAATTGGATAACCTAAAAGCAAATGGGAGGCTTGCGATTGTGGTTGACGTTTATGATAGCGCAGGCAACAAAGCTGTCTGCGTACAGGGCGAAGCAGAGATCATAGAATCCGGGAGCGAATTTTCAAGATTGTATGACATTTTCCACCGCAAATTTGACTGGGTCCGTGAAAACCCATGGAAGCCTGGGGAGGCGCCGTTTGTCAAAGTGATTCCGTTCAGCAAAGTGAGTTGGGGGATAGAATAGTTGCCTGCCAGGGAAAGGCTTGACGATATCGCGGGATGGATATGCGAGGCCATACTCCCAATACGCGACGAGTATTTCGTAGGTGGCGGCAAGTCTGTGGCAGTCTGCACTCTTTCGAGTATGGATTTGTTGGAAAGAATTTCCCAAATGTCTTCAGTGATGGACCGGGTCGCAGTCGTGGGGAGGCTGCTTTCCGAGAATAGGGGAATCGATGCGATAATAAAATTCGCCATTGATCATCCCGGACTTGAGCGCATCCTGGTTTGTGGGAAGGAAGTGAAAGGGCACCTTGCAGGGCAGGCGCTGGTATCACTTGCAAAGAACGGGATCGATCACCGTGGAAAAATCGTAGGTGCCCTCGGGCCTTATCCAACTCTGCGCTCATCTCCGATGGAAGTTGCCAAATTCCGGGAAAGAATAACGGTAATAGATCGCGTCGGGCTGCTGGACGCAGAAAAGATTGCTGAACTAGTACCCTGAGTTCTGTCTATCTCGATTTATCTTGTTCTTCCTAACGTACTCGCCCACTATATCTGCCGGACTCATGCCTAACTCGATGGATGCCTGGACGACAAAGTGCCATATATCGATCAATTCCTCCCTGGCAGCCGCCGTGTCAAAGGCTACTGGCTTTTTCCACCATTTCCAATCCGTAAGTCGCTGGAGTTCTATTGCCTCGTGGACTATAGCGGTCGACAGTGCCGAAACCTTGCCTTCGATAGTCTTGGGATAGCGAGAGAGATCCATGTTAGCCGCCAAGTCCTTTTGCATCGCGAAAATCGACTCCAAGTTGTCCATACTCGCCGTGAAGCAAGTCCAATCTAAAAAGTTTGACTTGATTCCTTACGGCTCTTGACGTATCGCCAGACGTGTGCGAAAGCTTTAAGGCATGATCCCTGCTAAACGCAATATCGATGGTCTCTTCTTCCAGCAGGCAACCCCACCCTCAACCTCCTGTGGACGAAAGCGCGTCTCCGACTCTGGGTAATATTCTGAGCTCCTGCCTTGACATGCTTCGCATCGAAGATCCAGCGGTTCGCAAGAAGGCAGTCGAATTGGTCGGCAGTGTGCCTGTAGGCACGGTGAACGCCTACGGCAAGTGGATTACCGCCATGAAGGCAATTGCAGACGCCTGCGCGATTTCTGGGAGGCAATTTTCCCAGTCAGAAATTTGCGATTTTCTGACGGTTTCCGCAAAGGGCGTCGATCCAAAGCGCGCTGGAGGCAAGGTTGTAAGCGACGCGACATTTCACATTTACGTCGACATCATGGAAAACTACAACAAACTAAACAACTCCGTGCAGGTCCACTATCCGCGCATTATAGTCGACACGATTTCCGCTCTGGACAAAGGCGTTGACACGCGTGGCGAGTCTGTGGGTGTTTATGCCATCGATCGATATTATCAGGATAGAAAACAGAGTGCGCCAATGGAGGACCCTTCCGCCTCGTATTCAACAAAGAACGTTGATTCGCCCAGGCCTAGTAGCTCAAGAGTTTCCGGCGTATCGTTTGATTCTGACCTCCTGGAACAACTGATGAACATTACTGGGCGATCTCGAAAGGATCTCGAGAATTCACTTTCTGCGTTGTCCAGTATCGATGTAAAGAAGATCAAGGACTTGGCTGGCAATTACAAGCGGTTGCAAAAATACACAAAGCTCGCAGGTTCTAGCGGTTTTAAGAAGGAAGTTGAAAAAGACCTGGGCAGGAGGCTCACTGATAATCAGCTCCAGCACGCTGTAAATTCTATAAGGAAAGCTAACAGCTATATCGAAAACGTGCTGGATGGAAAGTTTGTGCCACATGGTACACACGGAATCAATCATGTAAAGCACAACTTGGAATATGGGTACCAGCTGATGGGCTTAATGGAACCTCGGAAACGACGCGGCGGATAAATATACGATCCATATCGACAATGGCGAATTTCGAAACCCGATCATGTATAAGAGGGAAAGGTCGTCCTCCCGCTGCTTGAGCATTGAAAAACCCATGGAGCGTGGAGGGTCCTGACCCGATTTAGCGAACTTTTTTAGGTTGATCATTTCTCTCGTAAGATTTTATTATAGTTTTCGCTAATTGCATAAATATTTAGGAACTTGCGAATTTTGTTGGAATTAGCTCCAGATCTTCTCTCTGAACGTCCACTTCTTATTGAATAGAAAGTTTCCGACTGAAGCAACGACGACGCCGACGATAAGCGCAGCGAGATAATCCGCATATTTGCCCTCCATCAGTAGATAGACAATCGAAAGCTGGATCAGGGCGCCTACGGAGCTGAATCCAAGAAACATACCGAATTGAATCGCGGTCCTTCTGGCTGCGAAATTCCTGTCTTCGAAGGTCCAAACCTTGTTGAGGAAGAAATTGGAGACTATCGAGAGGAGTATGCCAATTGTCGTACCGTGTATGTACCAAAGAAATGGGCTCATTGCGTCTAATAGCGTCGAAGCTGCAAAATTCACAAGCAGGCCCGAAGCTCCAACGGTGTAGAATCTCCCTGCCTTGGAGAGGAAACGAACAGACTTGCGCCGCTCATCCGCGGAAGACGACCTCCCATAACGGTAAAGCCTGTAAACGGCCCGAAGGTAGTCGTAGATCACTTGGGCGTCCACCTTGCTGGCTCCAAGCCTTCTGTTCGTAAACGTGTACGGAATTTCCCTTACTCTGATGCCCTTTACCTTTACTAAGATTTCAAGAAGCATCTTGTAGCCAATGGCGTCAAACGATATCTTATCGATTATACCGCGTCTGAACGCGAAAAAGCCAGACATTGGATCCTTGACTCCAATGCCCAGTCCGACCTGAGCGATCTTTGTTGCGCTACGGCTCATGAGCTTGCGCTTGAACGGCCAACCGATAATAGATCCACCACTGACGTAGCGAGAAGCAACTACTATGTCACACTCAGAGTCTCTGATTTCTCTTATCATATGCGGAATAGTCTCCGGAGGGTGTGAAAAGTCTCCGTCCATGACTAGCACGATTGCACCATTGGATGCGCGTACGCCAGCCATTATCGCGGAGCTCAACCCCTGCTTCCCGGGTCGGCTGATAACAGTCACTCGTATTTGGTCGTCCCTTAGTTGATTTGCGATTCTTGCAGCAATTTCGCCGGTTCCGTCAGGCGAATTGTCGTCAACTATGATGACCTCGGTTTCAGTGTCGGAGGGAATCTCTTCTTTTACTGCAGCAATTAGCTTGATTATGTTCTGTGATTCGTTATAAGTGGGAATGATTATTGACAATGTGCCCTTTCTGGGCTCTATGAGCTTGCTCTGCGAGGGCTGGAGCACTGTTCTAGAGTCTTTGCGAGGAGATATAAAATTATCACATCTCTACGAGTCTGATTAGGTCACGACGTTTGAGACGCCTTCTCTGAGTATGGTAAACTCTACAGGTACTTGTCTTGGTGGCTGCACGATGATCGCCCGGAATAGTGATGCGGCTGAATTTACGATTTCCAGCCTAATCTTGTAGTGGGATAGTATCGATACAGAGCTTCCCATGTATTCGCGCTGATATGAGGCATTCCGCTGCGATCCAGAATCCGCGAATGACCTGTCGGCCGATGGCGATGGAACGGCTCGAATCATATTGGTAATGACTACCGCACAGCGCGATGCTATTGCAAAAAGCGCCAGCTCATGCAGGTATTTCATGACGGCAAGATGTCTTGCAGGACCAGAGTATTCTACTGAGAAAAGGGAAGTGGCACTGTCGACTATTAACAAATGTGGTTCGAATTCTGGGATCTTTTTGAGAATATTCTGCTGATCGCCGGTTCCAAAAGCCCGAAGAACCATGACGCCCTCGAGTACGTCAGAACTGCCGCCTATCTCGAGAATTCTTTCCGGTCTGAAAGTACCCGCTGTATCTACGAATATCACCTTACCATTATTTTTCTTTATGCAGTTTGCAGCCAAGGTGAAGCACAACTGCGTCTTTCCGGAACCGCTTTCTCCATAGATATCGGTGAGCATTCCCGCTCTAATTCCGCCACCAAGTAGTTGATCCAAGCGAGTCGAACCGGTCGAAATCAATCCTTGCGAATTTCCAGATACACGTTGCATCTGCCAGTTAATGAACCTGCGCAAAGGAACCTTTTTATTCGAGCCATCGCGTTTTCACTTGCAAAGTGATCAGTTAGATTGTCATCATCTTCGCCGTCATCGCAGCAACCAAAGCGGCCGCTTTCCACATTGCAGCGCTCGATCAATAGGAAGGTTGCGGTCAGGCTCAAGAGCGAGATTGAGTACAAGGGGAGGATGAACAATGTCGATTCTTATATGAACCTGATACTTACGGACGCCGAGGAGTTCGATGGCTCCGATGTGCTTGCCAACTACGGCAAAGTAGTGATTCGTGGCAACAACGTACTTTTCATAAAGCTGGAAAAAGAATTCTGATTATGATCGCTTTTCCGGCAGATGGCAAGACATGGTAAAACGCTGGCTCTTTACTTCCGAAAGCGTGACGGAAGGGCACCCGGACAAGATCTGCGATCAAATTTCAGACGCGATACTTGACGAATTTATCAAACAGGACCCGAATTCGAGGGTGGCCGTGGAATCGATGACGACCACGGGCATTGTCCTAGTTGC
>DATEEE010000108.1:0-4042 GCA_035281285.1 Nitrososphaera sp. | reverse complement strand
GACGACAAAGAATTCGCGGACCCGACGGTCCACGGAGGGCCCGCTGGGATAGAGTCAACAGTCCGCTTCGTAGAGTCTGCTCTGCCGCTCGTTGCACCAGGCGGCAGGATTCTCGTGATAGTATCGTCGCTTGCTGACCAGTCGGCGCTTGAGCGGCTCATCGCGCGTCGCAGGCTCAAGAAAAGGATAGTGAAAGAAAAACGACTGTTCTACGAAACGCTTTCAGCGATAGAGCTTTTCCGCTGATCTACTTTCGCAGCGCCTTGGCAGCGCGGGAAGCTATCTGATCGGCCATTTGGGAGAGCGTCGCTTTCCCTCCCAGGTCGTACGTGACGTACTTGTTTTCGTTGATCGTGTCTTCTGTCGCCTTAAAAATGGCGTCGCAGATCTGCTTTTCTCCGAGGTACTCAACCATCCAGGCGCCAGACAAGATTGTAGCAACAGGGTTAACCTTGTTCTGGCCCGCGTACTTGGGAGCACTTCCGTGAGCCGGCTCGAACATTGCATAGTTTTCCCCATAGTTGCCAGAGTATACATTGCCAATGGAACCCACATGGCCCGACGCGCATTCCGAAATTATGTCCATGAATAGGTTGGTGCTGAGCAGGACGCTGCCATTGAACCTCTCGGGGTTCTTTACCAGCTGCTGGGTCATGTTGTCAATGTAGTACTCCTCGACTTCAATGTTCTTGTACTGCTTCTGGGCTTTTTCGACCGCGGCCCAGAAAATGCCATCGGTCTCCTTCAGTATGTTGCGTTTTGTAATTGCAAAGACTTTCTTGAATCCCCGGTCACGCGCGACCTGGAACCCCTTGAGGGCCACCCGCTCGCATCCCTTGCGGGTGGTCTTGCGTATGGCAACAGCCGAGTCGTCGCTCGTCTTGAACTCGATCCCCGCATACAGCCCTTCCGTGGCCTCCCTGACGCAGACAAAGTCCAGCTGCTTTTCGGCGTTCTTGTACGTCTTGATCGGCCTGATGTTTCCAAAGAGCTCAAATTTTTGCCTGATGCTCACTGCGACGCTTCTTGGCGCGTTTGGAACAGGCACAGTCGTAGTCGGACCCTTGAAGCACGCGTCTGACTCTTCAAGGAGCTTCCAGACCTCAGGAGAAATGTACGAGCTGCCGCCGTTTTTCTGCCACCACTCCGATCCTGCGTCGCACGGCAAGAGTTCCACCTTGGAGTTGCACGCCTTCAGCACTTTGACCATTGCTTCTACAAGCTCGGGTCCGGTGCCATCGCCCCTGATTACAGCCGCGGTCTTTGCCAAATTAAAATCTCAAGTGGCACGCGCCTTTTTTCGGTATTTATTCCTATTTGCTGGTCAGCTCTACTCTTGCAACCATCAAGTTGTCGGCCGGAAATGGCGGTACGTCGGCCGGCCTGGCTACTTTGGTGAACTCGCCAAGCTCGGAATAGTACGAATACTCCACGTTATAGCCTGCAAGCGCAAGCGTTTCTGTCACGTTCGTGCCGGATGAATTATTGACTACTGTAATGGTGGCGTTGTCGTATGAGTATACCTTCATGAAATCGTCCATTGTAAACCTCACGGGCCGGATGTATTCTATGTGGACGACGTTACCTACTTCGTCAGTGTGGATTGGCCTCATGCATTCCTGGCCCTTTGCATTCGGGTTCTTGCCCACGTTGTCGGGCAGCATCATATGCGCGCCGTCGACTACGACTTCAACGCGAGGGTGGAGCTGGAAACTCTCTGTCTCGTGAGTCCTCAGGCATACGCTCCATGGTTCAGGCGGCGGAGCAAGCAGTGGAATGATCACAAGCGCCACAAGCGTCGCGCCTCCCATTGCAATAGGCACAATCAGGAGCTCCTTCTTGCCGAGCCGGCGCGCAGGCTTGGTCTCCTTGATCTTTCGTTTCGGCAACGGTGAAGTACGAACGCCTTGAGGCGTTAATAACGCTTTGCGCGCACTTGATATATGATGCCGGAGTTGATGTACCTCGCATTTGCAGATTGTCCAGCTATCAGACATCCACATCGGCGGCCTCTTTGTCCAGGCAGCGTTTGACGCGGTTGTCGACGAGGTAAACAAGCTGAAGCCCGACGCGGTGATTGTGACTGGCGATCTCACCGACGACGGCCTGCTCTTCCAGTTCGAAAGGGCGAGAAATGAGCTGAAGCGGCTCGACTGTCCCAACATGATCGTGCTTGCGGGCAACCACGACTACCGGCATACCGGATACTTGCTCTTCAAAAAGTTCTTTGTATCAAAGATGGTCTACGAATTTCCCGACGCTGTGGTCCTGACTCTCGGCACCGCAAGGCCCGACAGGGATGAAGGCGAAGTTGGATACAGGCAGAATCTGTGGATGGAAAAGGCCCTTGCGAAATATCCGGGCAAGACAAAGATCGTGGCGATGCACCACCACCTGATAGGAATTCCTGACACCGGCACTGACAAGATCATTATACTGGATGCGGGCGACTCGCTCAGGAGCTGCCTCCAGTCAAAGGTAGACCTGGTCCTCTGTGGCCACAAGCACAGGCCTTGGATGTGGAAGCTCGGCACGCTAGACATTGCGTACGCGGGGACGGCATCTTCCACCAGGTTCAGGGGATTCTTTGAAAACTGCTACAACATTATCAATGTCCAGAACGGAAAAGTGCAGGTGGATATCAAGATCGTGGGCAAAAAGAGGTTTCCTCTATCAGAGCTCGTGGAGAGGTACAAGCCATTCCTCGAACAGTAGCTAGTTAATAAATCCGGCACGTGCTACCAATTCTGGCAGCAGTGAAGACTCAGAGTTAATCCTGATATGTGAAGAGAAGGCATTTGACTGAGCTGCCATGTTCTTTTCAATCAGTCCTATCAAGCTACGCTAATCATTAGTGCTTAGCATTGCCGCTCAGCGTAGATATATCCGACAAACAACAGCAACAGTCATGGTATTATCAATATTATCTGAAAACCCTGATAATAGAATGTATATTTTGCAACATATATTCATGCTTTCGTAACTGCATATTAATATAGAGGGTTACATCCTAGGTAATTCATGGCACAGATGCCAGCACTGATACCAAAGGAAGTCGAAATTCAGAGACTGAAAAAGATCTACATTATGGTCATCATGCTGGGTTCTATCGCTGCCTCAGTAGAAGTCGACAACTTTGTCGACGGCTCGCTGCACCAGACTGCAATCAGAGACAGTGCCTTTACGCCGGCTCACTGGTGGCTATACAGCCACTTCGTAGCTCTCCCACTGGGATGGGGTTTTGTCGCAATGTACGACAGAAGGGTACCAATCCTTAGGGGTCCAGGCAACTCGATGAACACTGGTCTAAAGATAACCATCATCGGCTACCTAGCCACGATGTTTACGATCGGTGTGAACGAGATGTGGCACTTCTGGTTCGTCGAAGAAATCTTCGCAGTTCCGAACCACTGGATGTTCAACATGGGTGTCGTCGTGGCATTCATGGGTGCTCTGGCTTACGTGGTCAGAGTATACGCCAGACTGGTTGAACTGGGTGCAGAAACACCAGCAAGGAACCCATACGTGGCCGAGATGTACAAGCTAGCCCTCGAAGGCAAGCTTTACAGCAGATCCATTCCATAAGAACGGGATTTCGACTTTGTCTGGTCAACGCCAGACAACCTCTTTTTTCCTTTTTATTTTCTAGTTCCAGCCAATGCTGTAGTGCGGTCTCATAATACCTATACGTGCACAGTCAGAGCCCAATAACTGAACGCAATCATTCCGGTCCTTTGTTGTGCGAGTACAGTTCCTCTACAGAGTCAGTGAGCTGAGAAACGGGAAACGGTTTTTGCATGATTTTGTCCACGGTAGTAGAAGGAAAGACCGCGTCAAACTCTGGTTTGTTCACTTCAAACGCAGTCATCATTATGACCTTGAGGTCTGGCCTGAGCTCCTTTACCCTCCTTACGAGCTGAAAGCCTGACATAGCAGGCATCCGGATGTCGGCCACCATGACCGCGCAATTTTCGCAGCCGCCTTCTACATGCTGCAGTGCTAGAATTGGGTCGGCAAAACTGTGGACCCGAAATCCAGCGCG
>DATEEE010000107.1:0-3989 GCA_035281285.1 Nitrososphaera sp. | reverse complement strand
GCGGCCGTACCTGCCGGTCGATGCTGAATCTGCAACGCCATCGGCAGTGCTTGTAGTCATTCATTACCACTCTTTACCCAACAAGCCCCGTTTTTTCCTCACAAAGCGGAACAGATCCCTGAAAACTCATGGAGGCGAAATTTCTTTTCCCGGCGGAAGATTTGCAAAAGCCGACGGGACCCTCCTTGCTACCGCATTGCGAGAGACAGAGGAGGAAATAGGGATATTGTTCCGACCTGAGCAGGTCGCGGGCAGCCTTCGCGCAGTCAGGACCATGACATCGAACCACTTCATTGTCCCATTTGTCACAGTGCAGTCAAGCCTGCCCGAACACAGACTTTCTGGCGCAGAAGTCGATGTCCTTATCGACGCGCCGCTAATAGAAACGCTCAAGACCGTTTCCCCGGACTCTGATCACTACGAGCTCGCAAGCGATGCCTGCAAGTTCACCGTTGGCAATGAGGTGATTTGGGGGGCAACCGCAAGGATCATGAAGCAACTGCATGATCTTCTAATCTGATAAACTCATCAGACCGTCGTGATCTCTTCATCGTAGCAAGTACTCCCACGGATAACAGGTCATCATTTGAGCGTTGATTCTGAGCTCGCGGAGCTTATAGAGATAGCGGAATTTGCGAAAACAAATGTTGACGCCTAACCCGCATCAGTAGTGTTGTGGTACGTCAAGTTAAAAGCAAGATTGGCCCTAAGGGATCGGCTTATGGATTCTGAATCGCCTCAAGGCGCGAATGATGCCGAAAGGGACAGGCTTCTAAAGGACTATGACTCGGTCATAAGGGAGAGCGCGCTTTTGACTACATTCACCGGAATTCTCTTTGGTTTCCTTCTGACAATATCTGTTGAAGCTGCGAACGAGTTCTCAGCAATAGACCGGATTACGGTTCTAGCAGCCCTTTTTTCCAACTCGGTGGCCATTTCGCTTTTCGTCCTGCCTGTGCTTTACCATCACATTCAGTTCCCGTATTCTGACGTTGAAAAATTCAAGTTGCGAGTCCACCGGTTCATGATGTTTGGCTTCATTCCCACTGGAGCTACACTGTACCTTTGCTTGGCGCTGTCACTCTCGTCGGTAATCGGAGAGTTCGCTTTCCTGTTAGCCGCAGCGCCATTTGTCCTAGTCTACGTCCTGTTTCTTAAGCGGAAGTAGGACTCGGTTGCGTTAATCAAACCTTAAATCGCCAGATGTGGGAGCATATGCAGTGGGCTTTTCAAAAATCATGGTTTGCGTGGATGGATCCGAATCGTCAATGAAGGCAGCACAAATAGCAATCGACGTGGCGGCAAGACACGAAGCCAGCCTGGTGGTGGTTAACGTGATAGTCTCCCAGGTTGGGTATGCCTATTCTTCGGGCATGTTTGGTGTCTCGACCCCAAGCGCCATCAACGAGCTCTTGGAAAAATCAAAACAGGAAGCGAAAAAGTGGTTTGACCAAATCGGAGATAGGGCCAAGGCCGCCGGGGTGGACGTCAAGCAAGAAATCGTCGCAAGCCCGACCTCTGAAGTGCCTGCTCTTGTGGACTATGCCGAAAAGAACGGCATAGACCTGATTGTGACCGGCACGAGGGGCCGCTCGGGATTCGCAAAACTGTTGCTCGGCAGCGTCGCATCCGGAGTAGTCAGCCACGCCAGGTGTCCGGTAATGATCGTGAAATAATTAGAATCCTCTGCGTTGCAACCCATAAAAGGTGAATTTATGCAAGGGAATACCATTATGGTTAAATGTTAGCGTAATCTACCATTTAGAGGGACAACGATGACAAAGCGACCGCATGTAATCGTCGTAGGACCTGAATCCGATAGTCTGCATTTGCGGGATCCCGATACGCTCAAGGCTGCAGGGTACGAGATTTCTGCTTTCACCGATCCGGTCAAGGCAATCGATTACTTCCGTGATAACGCAGACCATTGCCCGATGGTCGTAAGCGACATTCACATGCTAGGCATGAACGGTTTCGAATTTGCAAGGCTGGTAAGGAGAATCAGGCCCGACACTAAAGTCGTCTTTACAACGCCTTTCGAAGTGAATCGACCGGAATTTGAAAGTGTCTTTCCCAAGCTCCAAGTTGACGCGATCATTCAAAAGCCGATAAGCGCTGGAAAGCTGCTCGATATTGTCGAATCGCACCTTACGGTCGAGTTCCGATGACACCTCCTCCTTGAAGCCGAATGCCTGAAGCTATGGCCTCGCGATCTACTTTTTGATGATGTAGAAATCATATATGGGCATCTTCTCGCCCAGCTTGCGCCGCTTGACGACAAATTCCAGCGTTGCCCAGAACGCCGGGAACGTTTCTATCAGGCCTATTAAAGGTGCAAGCACGAGGGCCTGCGCGTGATAGAACAGCTTCTTGAACCATCGCATTTTCGAGTACTTTAGATTCGAATAAAGCCCCATCTGGTACGACCCTATCCAGACCACGAGGATAAAGAACATGACTCCGGCGATCGTCAGCTCGACAGGGTCCGCGCTGGCGAGGAGTGAAAGTAGCAATTCCAGAGTCAAGCCCGACGAATTATTCAAATCCATTGACAGTCTGTCGCTTATTGCGAAAATATCAGTTAGTCTTGCATAATCCTGCATCGTGAATATCATGAAATAGTTGAATGCCATGACAGCTATCGAACTCACTGCAGACGCGAATCCCAAAAAGTATGTGACTGATCTGTAGAGCAGCTTGATCCTGTGCCACCGCGGGAACTTGGGCAGGTTCTGGAGTGTTCCCAGCACCCACCTGCGCCTCTGGAAAAAGTGATCTTTGAGTGTAAGTGGTGGCTGCTCCAAAAGTATTCCGCCGTGCCAGCCCATCGAACCGGGGCCGTACGTCTCGTAGACTTTGAACCCGAACATTTGGTCTTCGGCAAGTACGGGCCCGAACTTCCATCCAATGCAGTCCTCGACGTCCGACCTTACGAGAAGGTTACTCCCGTGCATGTGGACCGGAGGCGGATTCGTCATCTGTGAGACACAGTCGTAGCAAGTGAAGGGGCGGATGGATTCCGCAATCGCTGCCACTCGGTTTGCAGATTCGAACTTGAGCGGATAAAAAATCGGCCCTTCGGATGCGACGCTCTTGCCTTCACGGATTGCTTTGAGCAGCGAAAGTATGGTCTGCGGGATAACATAGCTTTCGTCGTCCATGTGGAATATCCAATATTTCGATGTGTGCTTTCCCCGTAACCGGCGGTGCTCCATGGCGTACTGCAGTGCGCGGCCTTTTCTAATGGCGTCAGTCTTGAAGGCAGGGTCAACTAGGACGGTGTCGCATTCAAAATTCTTGAGGGTTCGCTCGTCGGCAGGGTCATCGGTTACCACCGATATCTCATAGTTCTTGAAATTCGCAGCGGCAGCTGATTCGATGACTGACTGTATCCCACGCTTTACAACATTCGTTTTCGTGGCCGAACGTGTAGTTATCTGAAATATTATGGTCGGATCGTTATGAATTCGCCGAAGATCCTTTTCAACAAATTGGCTCCTATTGCGCAGCATGCGGTAAATAGACTGTATCGCAATTGGAAAGTAAGAGATCCAAAAGAACATTGCAACAGCTATTAGCGGGTTGTCAATCAACGTACGAATACGCCCATCACATTTTAAATGAATTCCTCTCTCTCGCTCTAGTATATTCTTGAGTCATTGCGAACCTGAATTCCCATTACAGAAGACTGTATTTTGCCGTACCTCACTCGCTGGTCGGCGAAAACCGCAGACCTATTGCTTGGCGTGATAGTTTGTCGAATATTCTGCCACCGGGAAAGTATTTTGATTATTTCGTATGCGCTGGCGCATGCATAGCTTATCTGTACGGGAATTTGACACTAGTAAGGATAAATGGGATAGAGTCGTATGAAACGGATGCTAGTAAGAAATGTTCATTGTTGATGCGCAGAGGCAGCTGACCTTCAGAGGTGTGTACCTTACATCTGTGGCTTCCACTTTCATTTTCGCCTTGCTATACGGAATAAT
>DATEEE010000106.1:0-3384 GCA_035281285.1 Nitrososphaera sp. | reverse complement strand
GGCAAAGATCGTCGAGACCGCCGCATCCGCGGGCGTCGACGCCATCCACCCAGGCTATGGGTTTCTCTCGGAGAACGAGAATTTCCCCGAAATGTGCGAAAAGAACGGCATAACTTTCATCGGGCCGACCGCAAAGGCGATGGAGGTCACTGGCGACAAGATGAAGTGCAAGGAACTCATGAACAAGGCCAAGGTTCCCACAGTCCCCGGCAGCGACGGCATTATCGAAGATGTTGAAGTGGCAGCGGACGTTGCGCACAAGGCAGGCTACCCCGTATTGCTCAAGTCAGCTTTTGGAGGCGGCGGAAGGGGCATCAGGCTCGCAAACGACGAAAAGCAGCTCCGCCAAGAGTTCGAAATGGCAGCTGCGGAATCAAAAGCTGCATTTGGCAAGTCCGCACTTTTTGTAGAAAAGTACCTGCAGCGCATCAGGCACATCGAATTTCAGCTAATTCGTGATTCACACGGAAACGGAAGACACCTTTTTGAGCGCGAATGCTCAATTCAGAGGAGGCACCAGAAACTGATAGAAATGTCGCCGTCGCCCGTGGTTGACCAAAAGACCCGGGACAGGGTCGGCGAAATCGCAGTGAGGGCTGCGGCCGCGGTGGACTATTTGAATGCTGGCACTGCAGAATTCCTCAGGGATCCGGAAGGCAACTTTTACTTTATAGAAATCAACTCGCGCCTCCAGGTGGAACACCCCGTGACAGAGCTTGTCACCGGCCTTGATCTGGTAAAGCTCCAGATCGCAGTTGCAGAGGGCGAGGAAATTCCGTTCAAGCAGGAAGACCTCAAAATGAACGGTTGCGCCATAGAGTGCAGGATCAACGCAGAGGATCCATTCTATGACTTTGCTCCCTCGGTAGGTCCGGTGCCCACATGCAATATTCCCTACGGCCCCGGGATTAGGGTTGACACGTACCTCTATCCCACATGCACAGTCTCTGGATACTATGACTCGCTGGTCGCAAAGCTCCTTGCGTGGGGCAGGAACTTTGACGAGGCCCGGGTGCGGATGAGAAACGCACTCGATGAATTCTCGATCGAAGGAATCAACACGACCATCCCGCTCTACAAGACGATCATGAATGAACAAAACTTCATCAGCGGCGACCTTTCGACCGACTACCTTGACCGCTTCAAGATCTTTGAAAAGCTGGCCAGCGACGTAAAGGACAGAGCCGAGGGCAAGGCGTCGGCGGCAGTGGCGGCGATCTTGATGCAGTCAGAATTTGTGAAAAAGGCGGGGGCTATAGGGAACAACTCTGACTCCCGGTCAAAGTGGAAGTCAAGGGGAGCAGTGATCTAGCTGGAGTTCAAGGTAGGCGACCTCGCTCAGCTATTTGACGGCGAGGTCCTCCGCACTACTGGGGATGGCAGCTCTGTGCTAGTAAGGATCGGCGGCAACGAACATCGCCTCCGGTTGTTAAGATCTGGCACGAACGAATTCGAATTCATACTTGACAACACATTTCACCATGCAAAGATCCTGCAGTCTGGCAGCTCTGAAGTCCGCCTCATGGTTGATGGCCAGCCACTTACCGTAAGGAAGCACAGCAAGCTCACAGAAGTATTGGAAAAGGCGTCCGCACTGGGCTCCGCGGGAGGGGGGGATAGGAACCTATCCAGCCAGATCCCGGGCAGGGTCGTCAGCATACCAGCCAAGGCAGGCGACGCAGTGAAGAAAGGAGACGTCGTCGTGGTGCTCGAATCGATGAAAATGCAGGTTGCAGTAAAGGCGCACAAGGACGGCACGATCAAGGAAATAAAAGTAAAGCAGGGGGCCAGCGTCGCGAGGAACGACGTTATGGCCGTTATCGAATAATCCTACGCAGATTTTCTTAGCGTTTCCTTTATTTCGTCGTAGTTTGGCTCGATCAGGGGGCTGTCCGAGACCCACCGGTAGATCACCTTTCCATCCTTGTCCAGGATAAAGACCGACCTCTTTGCGGCGTTGTATCCTTTGAGCGATGCAAGGTCCTTCATGACGATTCCATACCTGCTTATCACGTCGCGCCTGTAGTCTGAAAGGACGGGGAAGTTGAGGTGCCTGTTCTGAACAAAGAACTTGTTCGCAAAGGGACCGTCCACTGAAATGCCAATTACGTTTGCGCCAAGGTCTCGAAGCTGGTCCAGCGAGTCTCGCAGGGCGCACATTTCAGCCGTGCATACCGGCGACTCGGCAGCCGGAAAGAAAGCAAGGATCGTCTTTTTGCCGCGGTATTCAGAAAGCCTGTGCATCTTCATGTCTGGATCGGGAAGCTCAAAGTCAGGAGCTGTTTCTCCGATATTTGGCACTGAAGCAAGTGATGCGCTTGACATACGCGCGGTAAATGCCGATCACTAAATAAAAAGATTTCAGGCGTACTTGCTTTTGAAGGGCGACAGCTTGCGCAGCTCGGTCACCGCCGAAAAAAGCGCTTCAAACGCCGTGTCGATCTCCTGTTCCGTGTTTTGCATTCCTACGGTTATGCGCAGCGAGCCGGTGATTTCTTCGTACGAGAACCCCATTGCCTTCAGAACATGCGATGGCTTTTGCTTTTTTACCGAGCACGCAGAACCGGTCGAAGCGGCGATTCCGTATTCGTCGAGCTTGATTATCAGGTCTTCACCGTTCACCCCAAAGAAGGTGATGTGCGCATTGTTTGGAAGCCTCTCCGACGTCGATCCGTTGAGCCGCGAGTGAGGAATTTCCCTCAATACCCTGGCTACCAGACGATCCCGGAGGGAGGAAACCTGCCTGGAATACTGGTCCAGCCTCTCACGAGCTAGCAGGCACGCCCTACCAAACCCCACAATCCCCGGCACGTTCTCAGTACCGGAGCGTAGCGTAGATTCCTGGCCGCCGCCGTGAATAATAGGCGATATCTTCACGCCGCTCCGTATGAACAGCGCCCCGACTCCCTTGGGCCCATTAATCTTGTGGGACGACATTGACATCAGATCTATACCGAGAGCCCTTGCGTCGACGTGCGTCTTGCCGATAGCCTGGACAGCGTCGGTGTGAAATAGCGCACCTGCACCGTGCGCAATCGCAGCTAGTTCGCGGACCGGCTGGACGGTGCCCACCTCGTTGTTGGCAAGCATGATGCTCACGAGCGCAACGTCGGCTGACATCGCGTTCTTTAGATCCACAGGCCGCACCATTCCTTCCGGAGTAACCGGCAAGTACATGACGTTAAAGCCCATACGCTCAAGATCTTTGCACGGCTCCAAAACCGCGTCGTGCTCTATGCTGCTCGTAATTATCCTGCTTCCCTTGCCAGAGTTCCTCGACTGGATGGCCGCGCCCTTTATGGCAAGGTTGTCCGATTCGGTTCCACCGGACGTGAAAGTGATCTCCCTCGGCGACGCACCAACCAGCTCTGCCACGCGCTTTCT
>DATEEE010000105.1:0-3456 GCA_035281285.1 Nitrososphaera sp. | reverse complement strand
TGCTGGCTATATGAGATGCAGTTAATACCGTCTTCGATCATTCGAGATGGCAAAGCCTATCGCAAAGGCTGACTTGTTCAAGGTCAGCGCCATGATATTATTCACTTTCGGTATCGCCAGCGCAGGCCTGATATCCTCGATTCAGTCTGCAGCTGCGGCATCCAGCGCCAACCTTTGGGCGGTGCCTGTAAATTCGCGTATCGACGACGGAAACTTTCAGATTCTGCGTTTGCATTTTAATCTGGACACCGGCAACCCTCTCGAGAAGATAAGAATAACCCTTGACGAAGGAACCGGCGAACAGAAAGTTCTTGAATTCAACGGCAACGGCGATGTCCTTGTCTCCGACCCGGCGTTCGTTTCAGTTGATGGCTCTATCGAATTCATAACCGATGGATACTCCCTGAGCAAGCTCAAGGGCAAGTTCAAGATAGCCATTGACAAGACAGAGCTCACGGTTGGCGAGCACGACGCGCTTGCAGAAATTATTACCGACTCTGAAACCATAACTGACGATGCCCACTTTAGGTTGAGGGCAGGCGGAGGAGGCGGCACGCCAGACCTTGTAGTCGAGTCATTTGCTGCGCCTAGCACGATAATCAAGGAAAAGAAGCACAATGCATTCGTGAAAGAAGCAAATGAAGGCACGGGCAACGCAGGCGATCACACTATCAAGATTTTTGCATCACTTGACGATACGCTTGACGGAAGCGACATCCTGGTAGGCGAGAAGGAAGTCAATGGACTCAAGGCCGGAAAGGACCGGATGGTCAGCATAAAGTTCGAGCTTCCCGAAGACGCCTACATTGGAATCGCATACCTAATCGCGCACGTAGACGCCGATGAAGACGTAGACGAGAGCGATGAAGGCAACAATACACTCAACGAGGCGATTGACAGGGTAGATTTCGAAGACGACGAGGGCGACACTGCCAACAAGGACTTTGACATTACTCAGGCCGGCTTGAACTCATTGGGAAATCCGTTCATAAAGGTTGACGGCCAGGCAGGCGGCACGCAGTCCAACGACGATTCAGTTGCCTTTGCCTACATCTTTACATTCACCGGCGGCGACAGCTATGCGATAGCAAGCCACGAAGGATTTAGCGACAGCGTCGAAGGAAATGGCGCCACGGACTGGCACGCGCATCAGTTCACGGCGGCCGATGACGCGGGCAGCAACGACGCATGCATTGTGACGGTCAACGACAACGGGCAGGCGAACTTTTACCCGCACAAGGTGGTGCTACAGTCCACTGGCGAAACAGACCTTGACTTCGTAGCAACCGCGGTGATAACTCCTGGCAGCCCAACTGCCTCATGCCCCGCGCTGGTTGACGGGTCTGCACTTTACGTAAACCTGCTGGACGAGGCAACTGCGTAACAACAGGCCATCTCTTTTTCCCTTTTCATTTCTTTCTCCTGACAAGTATTCATATACTTTGAAAATGGGTTTTGTGTAGGCAACATGTCAGCAATCAGAATAGCCGCAGTAGCCGGCTCTCTCGTCGTGCTGGGAATCATACTTTCTCCCGTTTCCCCTCTCATGCTTTTGCAGAGTCCGGACGCCCCTCAGGGCGGCGTCCTTGCCAGCGAGCCGATCGACGAGGCGTCGATCGCGCCAGCCGAAGTCACGCCGGAGGTATTCGCAGAGTGCAATTCAGTTAACGACGGCGTCCAGACCATCGTGGCGGAGGACGGATCGAATGAGACCAGAAAGATTGCCGCGGACCTCCTTCTGGGAGAATACTGCAACAGGCCCCAGCTCGTGCAGGAAATACGCACGGCGGCCGATCCAGGCAGGAACCTGGTTGCGTATGCGTGCGACGCAGCTTCTGGCAGGGCCGGCGACCGGGCGCTGCAAGAGTCGCTTTCGGACCACACTGCGATATATTGCGAGAGCGCAAAGACGAGCATACTTGAAGAAACGGATTCAGTGCTTACTGGCATTGAAGGATTCAGGGAGGACTTTATGCCCGAGCTGGAAGCGGCCGTCTCCGAAGACGGGAGCGCAGAATACGACATTGAAGCAATCAATTCCGGCCTTGACAAAGCTGCCAACCTCGCGCAGAATTCCGAAGCACTTCTGGCATCGGAAGAATACTATGAAGCGGCAAAGATGTTAGAGAGCGCGTCGGCCGCGTTCAACGCTGTGGTTGAAAGCATCTGGACCTGACAGCGCTAGCCTTTGGCGCCTTCGACTACGGCAATGGCCCCGGAACTCGGGTAATAGGTCTTGACGTATTTCAGACCAGCCCTTTGCAGAAGTGAAGCATACTCCTGCTCTGTCCTTTCCCTGCCCGTGAGCGCGCACATCATGTGTATGTCAAAGAGCTTTGCAAAGTGCGGAGTGCCGGGACCTGGCACCACGTGTTCGGCGATCAAGACTCTGGCGCCAGGTGGAGCAGCGTCCCGGACGTTTGACAGAATGCTGACGCACTCGTCGTCGTTCCAGTCGTGGAGAATCATCTTCATGATGTAGGCGTCTGCTGTTGGCACTTTGCGAAACATGTCTCCGGCAACATACTCGCAGCGGCCGGAGAGGCCCATTTTTTCTGCCCACAGCAATTCCCTGTTTCTTATGGTCGTCTCCAGCTCCAACACCGTGCCTTTCAGGTTGGGGTGCTCCTTCAGAATATGGCACAAGAGGTGGCCGTGGCCGCCGGCGATGTCGCACACCGTGCGTATTGAGCCAAAGTCGTAGCCCTTTAGCGCATCGAGGACCCACATCGTGTGGCTCCCGGAATAGCTGCTCATGGCATGGTTGAACACTTTTGCATATTCCGGAGTCTTGGCTAAATAGTCGAAAATTCGCTGGCCAAACTCGCGCAGGAATCCGTCCTGCTTGCCGTCCTTGACCATCGACAGCAGGTGCTTCCAAATCGCATAGTGCTCGGGGCCTTCTTCAAGCAATATGACTCCACGCAGCGTCTGGGGGTGGTCGCCGCGCATGAGCTGGCCCATCGGCGTGATTGCAAATTTTTGGTCATCATGCTCGCTCAAAAACCCCAGGGACGCCAACGCCCTCATTAGCCTGTATGACATTGAAGGGTCTAGGTCGAGCTCCTTGGCAACTTCAGCGGCTGGCCTCAAGCCCGTTCCAAGAGACTCGAAGATTCCCGATTTCACGCCAACGTACAGAATCTGGCTTTTCCACCTGCCCAGAATAGTGTCAACGGCCTTTTGGTAATCAGACACAATCTGGGTTCAACCAAAGATGGGTATTAAGGTTCCTTCAAATTCTGTGGAGCCAGCAGACTTGCGCTACTTGCAGACTAGTCAACGCACTCTGATCCATATACTGCATTCCTGACCCCGGCACCGGATCACCAAAAGCTCAAAAGCGTCAGGGCCGTAGTTCTGCTGTGAGCTGGCGTTCAGCGGCTGGCATAACTGTTCTTGTGTTTGTAATCCTATTTTCACTGATCTATGTGTCAGGCTCTGTCATTCCGGCAA
>DATEEE010000104.1:0-6476 GCA_035281285.1 Nitrososphaera sp. | reverse complement strand
CCTTCCTTCAGAATCAGTACTGGAACTCCTCCAGCCGTACCTTGTTGTATCGACATTTCTCATATTCCTCCTAAAATCGCAAAAATAAAGGGCCCTGGCGAGATATTTTAAACTTACGACAGCGGACCTACCTTACTCCTTAGCCAGCCTGATTCTTGCTATCCCGTTGAGGTATTGGATATACTTTACAACGGGGTTGATTGCGCTGTCCGGCAGCTTTGCGAATATCTCGTACCTGCGTGATCCGCTGGCTACTATGCGGAGCTGGCGGGAATCTGGGTCGTACCGCGTAGAAATGTCCCCCGCGTCGGAAACCCCCCTGACCTCGGCAATGACCTCATAGTAGTCCGGCCCCTCGATGACTTCGGGGATCGCCGGCGAAACGTCCTCGATACGCGGCCTCGACTTTCTGAACGTAGGCTTGAATACCGTCCCAGTACCCGGCGCGCCTGCCTTGTACTTGATAGAGTCGGGCAAAAGCCGCCAGACCAGGCCGGTTGCGGCTCCCGCGACAAATCCCCCGATGTGGGCTAGATAAGCGACGCCATCCGATCCGCCGCCGGCCAGCTGTAGCACTTGAAACAAGACCTGCATGCCGAACCAGAACGGGATGTAGATCAGAACGGGGATCCTGACGGTCGTAATGAAGAACATCACCAGTATCGTAAAGATTTTTGCGCGGGGGTACATCACCAGGTACGCGCCAAGGATCCCCGAGATCGCGCCTGACGCGCCTACGGCCGGCACGTTACCGCCGCCGACGCTCACGGCATAAAGGCTGTGAGCAAGCGCGGCCGCCGCGCCCCAGCCAAGGTAAATTAGCAGATACTTTATCCGGCCGTACCGATCTTCAATGTTGTCCCCAAAAACAAAGAGGAAGACCATGTTTCCAAGAATGTGCGCGCCGCCTCCGTGCATGAACATCGAGGTCACGATCGTCGCCGCCCCGCGCATCGGATCCTGGAATAGGATGTCGGGCACGGTGCCGTACTGTACGAACATCTCGCCGTTCTGGCAGCCTAGAATGCATGCCGGGTCGATCATGATCTGCCAGACAAAGACCGCGACGTTGATCCCGATCATGCCATAGTTGAGCCAAGGTCTCCCATGCATGCGCTCCGTGTCGTCGTGGATTGGAAACATTCTGCCCGAGTCAGGCTCTAGATTGCAGCATTAAGAAATAAGTCTTTGTGCTCAAAAGCCGAATGGGTTTCGGTTTGGCATGTCGCCGCCTTTTTCCCTGTGTGCCTTCCTGGTGTGGCGCTGCATCCTCTCTTTTTCGTCAAAAGTCATGTCGCAGTGGGGGCACTTGTAGATTTTCTTGCTACCTGCCTCTCCCTCGGCGCTCTTCCTGCCAAAAAGTCCCAATGCCCAAAAGTTGGCACTGCCGGGTTGATTAGTCTTGCGATCTGATTGCAGGCCGGCGTCGGTGTAACAAATCCATACCCGGGATATCTTATATCGAAATTGGAGGGAGGAGTTTCGTAGATTTCTTTGCAGGCTTCTCTCGCGGTCGCAAGCCGCAACTGGTCCTGGTACCTGATACCGATGAACGCAAGCTCGGCCGGTCTGTCGACTGTGATCCCAATCTACATCTTGGCCCTGGGCGGCCAGGTGCGCGAAGTCGCCATAGCCGTCTTTCTGTCGAACCTGGCCATGACGCTGGGTGCGATTTTCTGGGGGCGCCTTATTGACGCGATGCATTGGAGAAGCACAATCATCGCAATCTGCTCTGTGGCGATCGCGATTTCTGCCGCTTCGATGTACTTTGTCTCCAGCATACCTTTCCTGATGGCGATCTCGGCGCTAGTCGGCTTTTTCAGCGTGGGGCCGGCACCCGTCACAAATCTCCTTGTCATGGAAAAGTCAAGGCGCGAGGAATGGATCAGGACGTACAGCTGGACTTCCCTGATAAGCGCAGCCGGCCTTGTCGTTGCGATGCTTGCCGGCTATGCATGGCTTGCGCGGTACGACGCAGGGACCTACGCAATCGCCTGCTCTGCGATAGCGATTGCCTCGCTGATCCTGACTCTGGCGTTTGTAAAAGATCCGGCGACAAGACTGGACAGAAGGGCACTCCTGAAGTGGCCGGCCCTGCATTACCGGCTGAGGCTGGTGCCGGTCATTTTCTTCCGGCTGAGGCCGGGATTTAGTTCGAAGAGGCTGAGGCGCAGCCTGTCGAGAAAGGAGGTGCTCTTTTTCGTCGGGACCGGGCTTTACTTTCTGTCCGGAAATCTTCTCTTCACGGCGTACACGCCATTTCTGAAGGACGGAGGGGTCAGCGACTCGGAAGTGTTTCTTGCCTATGCGATTCTGCACATGTGCAAAGTGGTGTTCATGCCGTTCAACCACAGGATCGTGGCCCGAGGAGGCGAGGAGGGGATTGCGCGCCTATCTTACGCGCCAAGGTTGGTCGGTATAGCTCTTACGCTAGCAGCCGCGGCTCTGGTGGTCGCCAACCCCGGGTCGCTGCTAATGATCTCTGTTCTGGCTTTTGTGGGGACAGAAGTCGGCTTTAGCATGTGGAGCGCGACCACAACCGCTTCACTGTTGAAGATCATCCCCGCGGGCCAGGAAGGGAACATTCTCGGCATGAACAGCGCCGTAGTCGGCGCGGGGATGCTCGTTGGATCGATTGCAGCAGGAGAGCTATCTGCGAACTTTGGTTACATTATCACGTTCGCCTTCGCCATAATGTTCGCTGTAACTTCGTTTGGAATCATGTCCCGGTTCTATCGCCGGGTAAGAGCCGCTAAAATTTCCGCTACTCCATGACTATCATGGTCAGCGTAGACTTTACGCCATTTAGCTTGCGCAGCTTCCAGGTGATGGTCTCCTTTACCTTGTCCATCGTGTCAGCCTCTACCTGCGCCACAATGTCATAGACGCCGTAAACCTGGTAAACCTCCTTTACGCTTTCAAGTTTTCTCAAGTCGCCGACAAGCGAATCTTCGCTACCCAGTTCTGCATTCATTAAGACAAAGGCTTTAGGCATACAGGCTTCTATTGAGTTGTGATGTATAAAAACATGATGAGTTTGCCTCAAACTTCCTGCTTTAGCTTGCTTTCGTCGAATGTCTCTGCGCGCGCCCACTGGTAAGCAAACAGATCGGAGCACCATTCGAGAAATTCCTGGTCTGTGCCGTGAAACATTACGTTCAGATCAGGCTCGCCCTTCATGTTGGGGAAAACCACGCAGCCCTGGCTTTCGTTGAAAATCGTCATCACGCGTACCTGCGGGAGCATCCGCCGCTCGACTAGTCCTTTCGATATGTAGTTGCGCCACCCCAGCTTTTGCAACAGCTGCGTCCTTCCCTTGGGGATAACTGCGTCGCTTGCAAAAATGTAGGAGAACTTTACCCCCTGATCGATCCGCCCGCTGACGGTCTCGATAACGTCCAGAGGCACCTGGGCCATTATCTCCCTGATGTAGCTGTCCGACTCCGAGTAGAGGTTTTTCCAGCGCTGCAGTATTGCCATCACACCTCTTACGACTTCGCATTTCTGAAAGGCGCCCATTCGCTGGATGAATTTCGGGGGCAGGTCGCCCAGGCTGTGGTCCATGAAAAATTCCTTGTTGCGGTATAGAAATTCGTATCCCGGAATCATGGCGACTATTGTCCTGCCGTATGAAGTCAGCACCAGCTCGCCCTCCCTGTCCTTTGAAACGAGCCCCGAGCCGACAAGCCTCGTCATGTTTCTGTGAGCTTCCTGCATCGTCGCGTCGAGCTCCGACGCCAGCTGGGACAGCCTGTAGGGCTTTTGATTTAGCTTTGCAAGCATGGAAAGGCGCAAGTCGCCGGCGAGCTCGAAGAATAATGACCCAACGCCTTCATTGGGTTCGGAACCGGACATGTACGCTAGAACTACGGATTCACATGTTTAAAAAGGTGAAGTGCGTTGCTGGTCTCGACAGGAGCAAGAATTATAATTTGGCTCCAATCTCTGCCTTGCGTAATATGGGTGACAAAAAGTCCGTCTCTGCCCTTGTAAGCGGCGGGGAAGCCAACGCAGGGCCACCACTAGGTCCGGCTCTGGGACCGATGGGAGTTAATGTGCTCCAAGTTGTAAATACCATTAATGAGAAGACCAAGGACTTTCCGGGAATGAAGGTCCCAGTCAAAGTTGAAGTCGATTCAGAGACGAAAAAATTTACCGTTGAAGTCGGAATCCCGCCAACTGCGGCCCTTGTCGCAAAGGAAGCCGGCATACCAAAGGGCTCGGGCACCGCGGGCACCAACTATGCAGGGGACCTTTCGATGGCAGGCGCCGTCAAGATAGCCAAGATGAAGATAGACGGCTCGTACGCCTTTGACGTCAGGGGTGCGGTCAGAGAGGTAATCGGCTCTTGCGTAAGCATGGGCGTCAAGGTTGAAGGCAAGCCCGCCAAGGAGGTTTTTGCAGACATCTCCGCAGGCAAGTACGATGACCTCCTGAAGTAACTTTTTCCATCTTCAGGAACGAAATCGTAATAACAGAGATTGGTCCTGAATAATCCAGCGTACTAAATGCTTCGTACTTTTTTCTCTGCGGCTCTTGCCTTCGTGTTGGTTACATCACTGGCTTTTCCGGCGTTTTCACTCTCCCCATCTGCTGAGTCGGGCCCGCTTACGGCGCCCCGGAATGACGCTCCATCGTCAATCGTGCCAGAGTCGGAAATCTTTAACTTTAATGGCTTCCCGGCCGACAAGCGTCTGGTAACATCCGACTTTGGCGTCCTCAACCTGGGGGAATTGCGCTACAACGGCGAACCCTCGAGGACCCTTGTCTATGGGGCCGGGGACGCGGAGGCACTGTCTGGCAATGCCAAAGTCATAGGCCTGGGGGGCGGAGTCGGGCCGTCGCAGCCTTTGTTGGGAATCGCGATCTCTGACACGCCTCTGCCTTCAAACCTGGGTTTCTCGTACGCCACAGATTCGCCGCTGCAGTTTGACCTAGAGTACCCCGGCGATGACCGCTCGCTAGACGAAGGAAGGTACTCTGGCACTTCAATTATCGGCTCCGACAGAGTGGCGACAAAGTACAACATCACTGGCCACGGAGTGAACGTTGCAATCGTCGACACTGGCACTGACTTTGGAAACCCTGACCTCCAGAATTCGCTTGCCCGCGACGAAAACGGTATCCCGATAATGCTGGATGCTGACGGCCAGGGCATCGTGCTCACCCAGGCCCAGTACATTGCGAAGATCGATACGTACTCGGGCAGGATACTTGACGCCGGCTACACTCCGAAGTCAGAGCTGCCGGAAAACATGACTTCGTGGGCGTACGTGAATTCCACCGGCACCGTTTTCCTCAGGACCTCTCACGGCGAGATCCCGGTATACAACACACTCTATCCTTATTTTGGAAGCCCCGTGGTCAACGCCACCTCTACCGTCGACTGGATAATAGGAAAGAGCCCCACCGACTACATTCGTTCACAGAGCGGGATCTACCGGTTCGGAGTCATCTACCAGGCACAGACGCACTTTGGCACCTTGACATTTGCACTAGTTCCCGTTCTTTACGTCGACTCTGAAAAAGCCGGAGTCTACGACACCATCATACCAGACATGTACAGCGCCTGGTACTTTTTCACAAGGAACGAGCTGGCGCGGGTCGGAGGAGACACAGTTGAATCGCTCTATCCGGAACCCCGGTTTGACTTTACCGACGACACGCCGATCAAGATTGGCGATGGAAGCGAATTCTTAGTCTACGACTACGACGAGGACGGATTTCCCGACTACAGCGTGGGCACCGCCGGCGCAAGAGTGATTGACATCTGGCAGGTCATTGACAACAAGACCGAGCTAGTTCTCGGAAGCGAAGAAGGCTACGGCGGGCTCGTCGTGGTTGACCTTCTCGAACCATACGATCCGGCGGGGGAGTATTTTGGTATCATGTACGACATGCAGGGCCACGGCACGAGCACTGCGGCGGCAGTCGCGTCATCAGGCGGCCAAAAGTACGACATTTACGACAACAGCACCGAGAAATCGCTTGCCGGGATTGCACCCGGTGCAAAGATAATCCCGGTCAAGGCACTCTGGACGGGCAACTCTGTCTACGGCTGGCTCTACGCTTCCGGATTCGATCTGAACGCAACCGAGGGCCGGTGGGAATACTCGGGAAGCCACCGTGCCGACATTATCAGCAACAGCTGGGGGATCGCTGCTTTCCCGTTGATGCGGTCTGGCCCAGGATATGATCTAATGTCTGTCACCTCATCGCTTCTGACGGTGCCGGGCCTGCTCTCGGAGGACTACCCCGGGACGGTGCTTATCAACAGTGTGGGCAACAACGGGCTAGGCTACGGTAGCGTCGGTTCGCCCAACACCGCCCCGCTTGCAATTTCGGTGGGCGCCACCTCGAACAACGTCCACATCGGCTACAACGGCTTCCAGAACGTTACGCGCTTTGGAAATTCTGTTCTTCCATTTGACGAAGTAGCCGACTTTTCCAGCAGGGGGCCAGGAGTCTTTGGCGAT
>DATEEE010000103.1:0-4161 GCA_035281285.1 Nitrososphaera sp. | reverse complement strand
GGCGAGGAAATTGCGAAAAAGACCGACAACCCGCGCCTAGGAATCCTAGGTGGAATTTCTATCTTGGGCACGACCGGAATTGTGATGCCATACTCTACTGCTTCCTTTGCCGCGGCAATACGGCAAGGCCTCGATGTGGCTTTGGCTGCGGGCGCGAAAGAAGTTGTTCTAACCACAGGTGGAAGAAGCGAAGACTTTGCGAGAACACTCTTTCCGAATCTAGATGATCACTGCTTCGTACAAATGGGAGACTTTGCAGGGTATTCAGTAAAGCAGTGTGCAAACAAAAAGATCGAGAAAGTCACCATTGCAGGATTCATCGGCAAACTGACAAAGATGGCAATGGGAATAAAGCAGACACACGTCGCAGGTTCTCATGTCGACATGGCGTTCATGGCTGAGCTCGCGAAAGCATGCAATGCCGCTCCAAGAGTGATAGAGGAAATTCGTGCTGCAAATACTGCGCGCCATGTTTCGGAAATCGCTAGAAAGCACCAGATAGACGGATACTTCAATTTACTGTGCAGACGAGTCTACGAACAGATGATCGCCCATGCAGGAGAGGGATTGGAAATCGAAGTAATAATGTTCGAATTTGACGGTTCGGTGGCAGGCCGGTTTGCGTCGCAAGCACCAAAATGATTTTATTATTTCCCAAGTCAGGGTAAGGCCGTTCATTTTTATTTGCGTAATCAAGGAGCGAATTAGTAGTTACTCAACAACCCTTATCTCAATATGGCTGCCTTCAAAATTCGATCTTAGATTTGTGTATGGGTAGGTCGATGTGTCATAGTCGGAAACATTCCCCTCAAATGTCTTGATAACTTGACTATTGTCATAGGCTTCGCGTATCTGGGGGCCTGCATCTAAGTTGGACTCAAGGTGGGTATCCGAAACCAACACCAAACGCCTTGTTTCAACTTGCTGGAACAACAGTTCGCGGTAGTCGGTGAAAGTGTTCTGTGTTCCATAAACATAGATTAACAACCAAGAGTATGAAGGACTTGCTGCGATTGTAGTTTGATCGTCCGCCAAAGTAGCCACAAATGCAGCAGCAGCAAATTGTGCGGAAGTGACGTCTATCACGATAAACATAGTTGTAGAGACGATCCCAACGACACTGATGCCAGCCAACAAGAGATGTGGTGACCAAACGATGGATCGTGAGACCTTATCAATCAAGCTTGCGGCAGCTATGCAAAAGACCGGAAGCAGTGGAATCCAGTAGAAATATTGAACGTATCCAATGATAGAAAGGAATGTCATGAATGGGACAAACCAAAGGATAACGAACAAGTCTCGTCGGATTATCGCCGTCGCCACCCCTGCAAACGCAAGCACCGTAATTACAGGATCTGAAGTAACCAGAAAGACCAAACTGTCGGCGAGGCCACTATTCTGCCTTTGAGTCTGCCATATGACGTCCTTAAGCCAATAATCAAACTGACCGAGGTAAGCGCCATAAGCTGGCCATAGGAGGGGTATGAGGACTACCGGGATAAACCACAGACCCAAATCCCTGGCTCTATTGGGTCTGGCAGCGTAGATCAGATACGCGATCAGCGGTATCATGACAAAGGCAGGAATTTTTGTGAAAATTGCAATCCCCAGAAAAGATCCCGACAGAACCGCATAATATTTTTCATGGCCAGCTCTGGCTTGCCGCGCACGAATTGCAAATAAGATTGATGCAAGGAGAAAGGGCAGGAGAATCGAATCGAGTACTATCCTTCGGGTAAGCCAAGAAATAGGCATCACCGCAAATAGAATCGCTGCGATAAAGCCTGCGCGTTTTCCGAAGCGATTTTCAGCGATCTTATAAACAAGGAACGTGTCCATGACGGCAAGCAGTCCCATTAGTATTCTTGGAATTAGGAATAGATTGCGAATCGCATCAGTGTCAGCGGATTGATCCTGCGTCATCTGGAATCCTGTGGCTCCCAAAAATCCCGCGAGAAAGAGCTGTCCAAAATATGGATGGTCATAGAATGATCCCTCTTGAGGGCCTTCGCCCGAAAGAACACTCATCGCTCTCCTCATGTAAACGCCTTCATCGTAAAAGACATCTGGAAAACCCGAGGCGTTCCAGAGATGAGTAAATGCGGAGAGCGCGAGTGGAACAAGAATCATCCACCTTGCAATTCTACGCGTATCGCGTGGCGAATACTCCAAGTGGATATCGAAATAGCCGTTAGTCTCCTTATTGAGTTTAGCTAGTCCTTTGATGGAAAAGATTAATTCTCTTTACTCTCTGGTCACCATTGTTGTCGAAGATAGCCGTCGTAGCTATCACAAAGCACGGAATCGAAATTGCCAGGCGCATCAGGAAACGCATGCCGGAGGTAATTATCTACGTACCTGCCAAACATAGCGACGGCGGGAAGGACATTACTTGGTTTTCCGAAGCAAGCACAAAGATGGTTTCGGAACTCTTTCGGACTGTCGACGCACTGATTTGTATTTTTTCCCTGGGCGCAGCCGTGCGTATGATTGCCCCATACCTAGTGGACAAAAAGAATGACCCCGCAGTGTTGGTCATAGACGACAAGGCCAGTCATGTGATTAGTGTCCTTTCGGGTCATCTTGGAGGTGCAAACGCTCTCAGCCGGCTGGTCGCGTCATACCTGGGTTCAACCCCCGTGATAACAACGGCTGCCGACGTAAACGAGACGATCCCTGTGGATCTAGTCGGGAGAGAATTCGGCTGGTCGATCGAGAATTTTGAGAACGTTACCAGAACGAGCGCATTCATGGTTAACGAAGAGAGAATTGCCGTGTACCAAGACGCTGGCGAAAAGGACTGGTGGCGTGCACAGCTGCCGAAAAATGTCGAAGTCGTTCAGGACATTAACAGGATCAAGGAGCCGGAATTCAAGGCGGGGCTTGCAATCACAGACAAGCACGTATCAGATCCAGAGGTCTTGTCTAAAGCGGTGATCTATAGACCTAGGAGCCTGGTCGTTGGCGTCGGCTTGCACTGGGATACCAGCAAGGACGAAATCGAGTTAGGTGTGAGATCAGTTCTTACCGCAAATGGGCTGGCAATCAAGAGTGTCAGGAACCTTGCAAGCATTAACCGTGGAGCAAGAGTAAAGGGCCTTGAGGAATTTGCCGCACTGCTCAACGTTCCAATAGAAATATTCGAGAAAGAGTCTCTGGCCAGCGTTGCCGTGCCAAATCCCTCCCAGACCGTGCAGAAATTTGAAGGAACGGCAAGCGTATCCGAGGCTTCAGCCTTGCTGAGCTCAAGGGGAAGTCTAGTCGTGCAGAAGCAGAAATTTCCCCCCAACCTTACTGTAGCCGTATCTAGGATCGAGTTTCCGCAACGATAATTTAACGCAATTCAGCCTTCAGCCACCATTGAAAAGAGCGCTCCTTCTGGTTGACCGAGGAAGCAGAGAGCCCGAGGTCCGGGAGGAGCTTGAGGAGTTGTGCCTACTGGCAAGGCGCAAGGCGAGCTATGACACCACTAGCTATTGCTTTCTCGAAGTAATAGCGCCGTTTATCGAGGAGGGGATAGATCGATGCTTGGATGGCGGAGCTGATTGCATCACCGTCATGCCGTATTTTCTGTATCCTGGCATGAAGCTCAAGGACACGGTAAAAACCGCGGCAAGAATAATGAACGAAAGACACCTAAAGTTGGCAATCGCAAAGCCTCTGAGCTATCACGCAATGATGGCTCGGCTGATAACTGAAAGGCTTGCAGAGCTAAAGTTCAGCAAAGGTTTACGACTACCGGACTCGGAGTGTGATGTCTTGCTTATCGGACATGGGAGCAGTGACAGGAATGCCCATGACGCCTTTGTCCATGTTGCCGAGGCCATCAGGCCGAAGTATAGGCGAGTTCACCACTGTTTTCTGGAGCTTGATTCACCCGACATAAAGACTGGCTTGTCGAAAGCGATAGCGGGGAACCCAAAGGCGATTCTGATGATGCCGTACTTTCTACACAAGGGCGCGCACATAAAGCGGGACGTCGTAGATGAAATAAAATCCGGTCTATCAAATAGTGGGTATGAAAACGCTCATCTTGCGAGGCACCTTGGAGTCGATGAAAAGTTGGTTGACCTGATACTCGAACGGACACTGGAGGTGGAACTGCGAGCTGGATTCTAGCCATAATAGCGGGACGGCCACAAGCCGGTCAATGTCGACAAG
>DATEEE010000102.1:0-7857 GCA_035281285.1 Nitrososphaera sp. | reverse complement strand
ATGTACGACGTAATGAAGCAGGACCCGAGCCAACACCAGATCAAGATCTTCGTCCAGATTAGCAAGATAAGCGACGGTATTGCGAGTACAGTTTTCAAAGGGCACGAATATGCCAAGGAGTACCTTCGGAGTCTGATCAGGCGCGGAAGTTCCATGATCAGCTTTGTCCACGACTATACTACAATGGACGGCCACACATTCCGCGTGGCCACAGTTGTATTCAGTCAGAGGAGAATTAACACTTCAAAAAAGCATGAAATCAGGCTTATCGCCCACCGGACGCTGACCGAGCGGATACCAAAGATGACCGT
The DNA here is from genome assembly GCA_035281285.1 of Nitrososphaera sp. Classification (GTDB taxonomy): domain Archaea; phylum Thermoproteota; class Nitrososphaeria; order Nitrososphaerales; family Nitrososphaeraceae; genus Nitrososphaera. Next base: position 7,546 of record DATEEE010000102.1, on the reverse strand, counting down.
CGATCAGTTCGCCCAGGAGGTAACGATGGGAAAGTTGGCATCCGACATTATGACGGAGGCCAAAAAGATAACGGCAATCCGGCACCTTGGAATCAAGAAGACAAAGTTGATTTCGACACCCGAGTCGAGGGCAGTTGAAGAAGCCAAACCTGTTGAAGTTGCCTCAACTGGCGCCTGAGAACCTACTCAATAGTCACCACGTAGCAGTCTGATCAGGCATCGATGGTCTTCATAAGATAGTCCATCTGCCTCAGTGAAGCCAGAAAATCCATCCCCTTTGCAGTTATCCTGAAGGTTCCGGTTGCCCTATCGTGCCGTATCAATCCAGTCGTTTCGAGGACGGCAAGGTACTCGTCAATCTGCAGGTATGAAAGGTATGAGCCGTACATCAACCTGCGCTCGGCCGCCCCGGAATTCTGGGTCGACTCCAGGATTCGTTTTACGATATCCAATTTTGCGTAGGGCGATTCCAAAGTATGCGTGAAGAAGATTATTTCGTATAGATTTAGCCCTTTTGACATTTCGATTACAGAACATGCGTCTTTCATTTACCTAAGTAATCATCAGTTACTAACTTATTGCAAAATCCTAACTCGCGTGCACGACTTTCTTTGCAGTAAGTATCACTTTGGAGAAAGGAAAGTGGAGTTGGCTTCAGGTTAACGCTACCTTGAAGCCCGCCCTCGGATGACCATGAAGCCTCCAAGCGCGGCAAGAGACGATCCCAAGAGCGCAACTAGGCCTACCGGCGACTCGGGAAGCACGAACGGGCTTTCGGTCACGAATTGCGCAGAATCGAGGACAATTCCTGAATTCGTTGCAACTTCTGACTGGGCAACGTAGGTGCCCAAGTGGCTTGTATCGCAGATGCCGTCGCCGGCTTCAGTTGCCAGGCCAAAGTCGTCAGGGTAGACCTTGCCTATGCCGTCCGCCGGAATGTCTATCGTCAATCCTTCCGCTACACACACGTCTCCGTCAGGTTCCTGCACTGTCAGGGACATGAGCGTGCCATTGTTCACTGGGTCGGACTCTTGAATCAAGCTAGTCGTTGCATCTAGCGGGATACTGGCGGGATCAGCTATCAAATCCGTCACGCCTTGCTGCGAGGACCCAAGTTTTGGTTCTTCTTGAGACAGCGATGCGCGCCTTCCGTTTCCATCTCCGCCCCCTCCGACATCATTGACAATTATCAAGACATCTTGGCTTGTTATGACCAGGCCGTCAGAGACAACAATGTCAATCCGATAAATCCCGGATCCCTGCTCCTCTCTCGGAGTCCAAACGAAAATGCCAGTGGCTGCGTCCAGCGTAGCTCCGTACGGGGCGTTCTGCATGCTGAATGTCAAAGGCTGACCGTCCGGGTCGGACGCTGTGACATTGAAAGTGAGAGTGCTCAGCTCATCGACCATTTGATCAGGAATCGGATCCAAAACAGGCAGACCGTTAACGAGGGCGCTAGCAACTTGGGCCTGTGCTGCAAGTAATATTGTCGATGACAAAACAGCTGCAAGTAATATCGTTATGCACTTTTCTTTTTTTTCGGACGCGCGGAGCATTTCGATATGAAATTCGAGCGAGTGTTATTTAAGTAACAGAGGGTCAACGAGCCGAATCAACCGAAATATCAATGACACTATTCAAGCAGGCACTGTACCGAAATAGTACTACAGCTGCATCTGCTATGTAAGAGTAGTAACATTCGACAGTCGTGTTGTCGAAGCAGCTGCCGAGTAGGCATTCGAATCTGGTGGACCCGAATTGGACTCAGGCTTCAAGATACAAAAGCAGTCGCTTGTATTCGTCGAGAAAATCCTTTCCCTTTGGAGTAATCCGGAGCAAATTACTCCCATCGCCCGAGGCAGCAAGCTTCGACCTCACAATGAGATCGAGGTACCGGTGAGTTGCCCTGGTATCCAGGTTGGCCTTGCTCGCAAGCTTTGTCTTTGCACATGGCTCCTGAGAGAGAACTTCGAGTAGGTTCGCTACGATGTCGAAATACGCCCTCCTGATTTGTGCCAATCTAGAATTTCCCTTTGTAGTAGTCTTCAAGAAAAGATATTAGTTAATTAATTTATGCTTGTCGGGAAAAGTTAACTATTCTAATTTTATCCCTTTATGTTCCGCAGATGAGTAATATAGCCATTTTTGGATACAGACTATTGAGGCTGTGCTGTCCTAGCCTCATCGCCTGTCTCGAGAGGGACGCCAACTCGATATAGAATGACAAAGAACAGCGCGATTCCAGACGCGAGAACGACTGCGGCGATCGCGTCACCTCTCTCAGCTATTCCCTGAAGGAATCCTATCACTCCGCCCGGCCACATGGCAACAACTGCGCACAGCGCGGCGAGGCCAGTCACAAGAGCAGCCAGTTGGAACCTTCGCTTCCCGACATCTGACCGCTGGCTTGAGGAAATATTCAAACGCAAGTTACCGAATCGGCCATTCTTTATTTAAGATCGTAAGGACAAACGAGGGACTTGTTACGAATCTGGGATTCCCTAACGACGATGTACTCAGGTAAGCATTTCTTCGAAAAATGGCGAGCAGCTCTCACTTAATGTCAAACTGCGATTGTTGACAACTCTGAGAAAGTCAAATTTTACGAGGAAGTCAATGATGTTGCGAGTCGACTCATTCGGCAGCCGAAATATCTTCTCGACTTCTTCGATGGGAACTGTCCGTCTAGTGGCTACGAGTGTAATTATTTCCTCGATCGGCTGCACCATCTGCATTACAACCGCGCCTCGCTCATAGTAATTATCCGTTGTGGAGCTTCAGCTATCGATTAACGGAAAAGTTAGTCTGTAGCGCAAGATTCAACTCAAGGTATGTTGAAATCTTTGAGACAAAATTTTACAATCTCAATCTATGAATTACATGCTAAACCCACATAAACTATATTACTTACAACGGAAACCTGATGATGTATTGACTCAAGACATACACTCCGATATAAGACGGGACAAATTGGACATAATACTTAGGATCCTAGAAGTGGGAAATTCTCCTGTAAAGAAGACGCACATACTTTACAAGGCGGGCATTAACTTTTACCAGCTTTCCCGATATCTGGATCTGCTCTTGAAGACCGGTATGATGGAAGAAGTTCAGGCGCCGTTTGTCGCTTATAGAACAACTGAAAAAGGTCGAGTTCTGATGAGGCTCTTTAGCTCCGCCGAGCTGCAGGCTGCCGTCTCAAATTCTGACGGTCCAGCGTCGAGGTCGATAAAGAGCGCTCGCCACTCGCTCGGTACTGAAGGCCTAGTCTAGGCCCCATCCTCTTTGTTCTGGGAAAATCCGGAAAACTTTCGGAACTGCTGTGCGATAACGAGTGTAGAGTTAGTTTCGTCTTGACTTTGGCTGCGGCTGAATGGAGCTTTCAACTGCGTCGGGGGCCTCGAATTCTGTCGAATTGAATAGCTTAAGGCAAGCCCTTCCCTTTTCAGTAGTCCTATATCCGACGTATGGCTCCGTCAGTTCTTCAAGGAGCCCAAGTTTTAGCAGGAAATTGAGATATCTCGATAGCTGGTAGAAATTGATTCCAGCGCTGTATAGGATGTGAGTCTTTTTGACAGGCTCGTTGGCAATGTCGAGTATCTTGAGCATGATTGCGAGCATGTCTCTTTTTGGTTGCTGCGTCTGTTGCATGGGGCATTTTGTTATTTGCGCGATGATATATACCTGTAAGGAGTTGGAGCATGTTCCGCGTGTTACTTAACTACGTACCTATTCTTACACCCAGAATATTCGGGTGATAACTAGTTCCGGCATATTCTGCGATCGTGCAGAATCTACTGGCCGTGGCTTAAATTGACCTGCGGAAGGTACCCGAGACCTTTGAGCGCGAGCAGAATCTTTCCAACACTTTCTTCGACAGTAAAGCGTTCAGTTTCTATTAGAACTTCCGGACTCAGCGGTTCCTCGTAAGGATCCTGAAGTCCGGTCATGTCAGTGATCTCGCCTTTTAGCGCCTTCTTGTACAGTCCCTTAGGATCACGCTTGATGCATGTCTCAAGTGGTGTTTTGACGTATACCTCGACATAGTCCTTGATTTCAGATCTTGCATATTCCCGGAAGGACCGATACGGCGCAATTAGCGAAACAAGCGTAACGACTCCGTTCTTTGCCAAGAGCTTGCTCAGGTATACTACCCTTCTTGCATGCATCTCTCGATCATTTTTTGTAAAGCCGAGATCTGGACTTAGCTGCTTGCGTACCTCGTCCCCATCGAGGAGCTCCGTAGCCATTCCAAGAGATTCGAGCTCTGTCTTGAGGACTCGTCCGATGGTAGTTTTGCCTGAGCCAGAGAGACCTGTCAGCCAAACGACAAATCCCGAACGGGTCATACCACGACCCTCCGGTCGGCAAAATCGTTAAAGGCAATTTGTATGGAATAAATCCTACCATCTAGCATACAGTTCATATCCAGTTACTGGAGAGACGGCTTTTAACCTATGTGGAATCGTAGATATGTATTTCGTAATATGTAATTGTAAATGGGACCAAGCCTCTGATTTTTCATTCTGTCTTTCCGAATACGGCTTGCCTTACGAGCAAACCCCGCATCCGCATTCTAATATAGTTCGAGATATGGAGTGCGGCTTACACACTGCTTAAGTATTCGCAGAGAGCTCGTGCTAGCATGGAATCCACCACACAGTCGAACTTTGTAACTATCAAGATTTCAAAAGATCTCTACGACAAGGTTGAGAGCAGGGTGAAGAGTTCTAACGATGAGTTCAAGAGCGTTGAAGAATACATCAATTTCCTCATAACCGAAGTAGTAAACGATTCCGAAACTCAGAGCACCGACGCAAACGCATACACCAAAGAAGAGGAAGAAGAAATAAAGGGCAGACTAAAGAACCTGGGCTACATCTAGACCTAGGAGACTATCGCTTCCTCACTTTTTCTGATTCTTTGCAGCCATTTTGCCTGTCGGCAAATCCACGGCCGTTGACCTGTAAACAGGCTCACAGGTGCGGATCACTTGGATCGATTCCTGAAAGAAATTCGATGATTTTTCTGCGCTAAAGGAATTGTCCTTGAAGTAGATCGTTCGGATTAGCGCTGGTGACTTTCCGGCGACCAGCTTGTATCTGGTTGACTTTAGCTTTAGATTGAGCCGTATTAGCAACCTGTGAAATAGCCTTCTAACTTCTGACATTTCGCTCCCCGACCTAGGATGGGCAAAAAAGAACGAAATGCATCCTTTAATCGAGTCGCGTCCTGAGATTAGGTAGCCCATGAAAACACCGATTTCATTCGATTCATACTTCAAGTAAACATATTTGCCGACTAGGTCAGGGTCTCGCTGCTCCCAGACTATGGCATTATCAAATGAATTGCCGAGAAGCGACTCGAGATCGCGAAGCGGTCCTTCAAGCGTGCTCAATATCGCCTGCTACGACCTAATGCCATTTAATCACTATGTAGCCCGAGTAATGTACTCTGGATTCTTTTTCGTTCATTGCAAGTTCTGAGGAAGGTGAACCGACGAATTTGGAAAAGCCCGTGAGCAAGGTTGAATGGTATGATCTTTTCTCTTTTTGATGTTATGTTGCAATAGGATGCTGAAGAGAACTAGAAGAAAAGCTAGTAACATGTATGCCTGATTTTCCACAAGTCTTAAAAACGATCGATGTTTGGCGACTTTAACCTGGTGCTAATTGAGAGACAGCAGATGCCGAAGCAATTTAGTGTTGGGTCTGCTGCTCTGCCCGCTGCTGCTTTTTGCAGGAGCCCCTGCGATATTCGCAACAGAGACCTTCCGGAGTTTTGACGGAACTAACTATGTCGAGGTGCCCTCGACACCCACCTTGCAGCTCACGCAGTTCGTAATTGAGGCAAACTTTCGCTTCGCACAAGCTCATACAGAATGGGCCTACTTGCTCAACAAACCAGCAAACAACACCGGCAAGACCTCGATCGACCTAAATTACGCGCTTTTCCTCACCCCAGCCAACAAACTCGGCGGCGGCTTTAGGGCTGAAGACGGAACTTATCATTACGTTTATTCCGGCACGATTTCAATGAACACTTGGCATCTGGCCAAGCTGGTATACGACGGAACGAAACTGAGGCTCTTTGTCGACGGGACCGCGGTCGCAGCAAAGACAGTCAGCAAGAACCCTGACAGCAGCTCAGCGGGCCCTCTTAGGATCGGCGCCAACGCTCATGAACCCACTCGTCTATTCATCGGTGACCTGGACTACGTCAAGATCGTCGATCGTATCACTTTCAAGCAGAGCTATTACAACGACTTTGACGACGTGACTCCCCCACCGCCGCCTCCCGCTACCGAATGTTCGCAGATGCCCGTCGACCAACTGCGGGGCGTTAACCTCATAGACCCCATCCTGGCTAGGTTTGAAAGTGACGACAGGATAGGCGGGCCGGGTGACTTTGTGCCGGAAAGCATGGAGTATCTAAAGATGTATGGATTCAACTTTGTCCGCGTCCCCTATTATTGGGAGTCGTACGTCTCGTGGCCCGCGGCATTCATGAGCGAAATAGAATTGATCGCCCAAGAAGCGGAGAAAAACGACATCTGCGTTGTCTATGACTTCCATCACTGGTTCGGCTCGAGCTACTGGAACACCACGCTCGACAAGCCAGGAAAGTCAAAGGGCTTCCCTTCATTCGTGGTAGATGACTTTCCGTCCCAGTCTGACTATGATTCAACGGCAGGGCCATTCTGGACAGCGTTCTTTAGGAACGAAATTGTGGTCGACGGCAAAAGCGTGTGGGATTCCCAGGCTGACTTTATGAAATTGATCATAAACAAGGTTGACGGCTATGACAGCGTCGGTGGCTATGAAATTCTAAACGAGCCTCATTTGTTTAATTCTTCGCAGTACGATGACTTGGGCAGTTATCATACATACATGGCACTCGAAATAAGGGAGGTATCGGACAAGAAAATCTACTTTGACCGTGAAATTACGCGAGGGTTCCAGCGAGATCCGAATTCGGAGTACAAGATAGTACCGCAGGGCGTAAATGGCTTGGTCTACTCGCCACACCTCTATGCGGTTCCTGAGCCCGGGAGTGGCGGAGAGCGGCAGGTCGACAACTTTGTTCAATGGGCTGAAGATTGGGGAGTCGAAGTTATGCTAGGCGAATTCTCTGCAAAGACCCAGGACGAAATGACAACCTTCCTGAAAGCATGGAAGGACGCCGGGTTTGGATGGACGTATTGGAAATGGAGTTCGTCAACGACAACCGCAGGGGGAGATCTCCTTGGAAACGTCCTATACGACAGTGACAACACCGCCCCGACTACCCACTTGAAGTACATGATTAACTCGCTAAAGGCCGTCTATGGCTAGCGAAATTCTCGCGAGTAACAAACAATTTGACGGCCGAGTGGCGGAAAAGTCCGGGTACCGTGATGGCTGTACGTAGGTACTTAGATAAGTACCGCGAGTTATAGAATTTTTCGTCAATAGTTCCATTGACACAAGCCTAATAACTAAACTTAGGGATTTACCGCTGATTATGTCTCTGCTAGTCCGAGGGTCCTCAGGCAACCTCATTGACA